>CAZQOC010000165.1:0-3893 GCA_964594745.1 uncultured Sulfurovum sp. | reverse complement strand
TTGCTGGATCGAACACAGATAAGTTCACAGGTGACTCTGCAGCTGGCATAGAAGCTAAGTTTGATGCGGGTACAGGTAACCAAAAATAATTTAATCTTTCTCTTTAAACAAGTGGAATTTCTCCACTTGTTTAGCATGTAATTCTTCTTAATCTTCTTACCTCTTTTATAAAATGTAACCAAAATGTAACCAAAATATTATCAAAATGTAACTAAATAAAACTATGATTCCTTCATTAATCATATGGAGCGTATTTATGAATACAAAGTGTAAAAGATCACTATTTGGTATGGCAGTATGTATGATGCTCATCACATCATCACTACAGGCTGAAAGCAATAAAAATATTGTGAAAACAATTATGAAGCTTAGAGCAGATGTAGAAACAATCTACAGTAAAATAGATGAACAAAAAGAGAACTATAAATCTCAAATAAAATCATTGGCAATGCAAAAAGCAGATAATGAAGCACAGATTAACAGAAAAGAGACAGCGCAGAAACTTTTGGAATCTGACATCCATGCTGTCGAAGAAAAGCTTGCACAAAAAGGTGATAGTACGACATCTTTGAAGCCTATGTTAATGGATGCACTTTCGAAATTGGAGATGCTGATACAAAACTCCCTCCCCTTTAAAACACAAGAGAGACTTGCGGATGTTCAAAAAATAAAAACAGATCTAAAACAAGGCAATATTACAGAAGAAAAGGCATTGTCTTTAACTTGGGCTAGTTATGATGATGCATTAAGATTGACCAAAGAGATAGGTTTGTTTAAGCAGCAAATTACTGTCAATGGTGAAGAGAAGATGGCGAAAATAGCAAAGCTTGGTTCAGTGATGATGTTTTTTGCAACACCAGATGATAAAGTAGGTTATGCAGTAAAGAAAGATAATGCATATACTTTTAATGTTGTAACAAATGAAAATGAAGTTGCACAAATTGTTGCACTTTTTGATGCATTACAAAAACAGATTAGAACAGGGTACTTCTCGTTGCCAAATGCGTTAGTACTAAAGGGAGATAAGTAATGAAAAAAATAATAGCAGTAATTGCTCTATGCATTTTTGGCATGAGTGTGAACGCAGGGGAGTTGAGCGCTGCGTATAAGAAAGAATATACATTTCTAAAAGCACAAAAGGAAGAATTGTCTCAGAGACTTACAAAGGAGAAACAGCAGCAAGATGCAGCTATTGATGCTGCAAATAAAGAGGTAGAAGCTTTAAGAGAAAAATTGATTTCTGTTACTGAGAGCATGAAAGAAAAACAAAAAATGTATAAAAAATTAAATGAGAAACTCAGTGATAAAAAAGAAAATAAAGATATCTCAGGGAATGTGGTACTGCAAGCAAAAACAGAACTTGAAGAGTATGGCATAGTGGTGGATGACAATAATAAAACATCACAAGTCAATATATTGAAAAAAGCATTTAATGATACTTTAGCACTCTATAATAAGCTTTCCTCTTTGCATCATGAAAAAGGGAAATTTTATTTGCCAGGTGGTACTAAAGTAGCGGGTGATATTGTGAAAGTTGGGAATATAGCTGCCTATGGTATATCACAAAAAGCTTCAGGGGCACTGGCACCTGCAGGTGGAGGAGCCTACAAGCTTTGGAATGCCGTAGGTTCATCTCATGATGCAAAAGCACTTTATGCTGGAGAATTAACTAATCCTTTAGATATTTTTATCTATGAAAATTTAGATAAAGAGGTGGAGTACAAAAAAGAGAAAACTTTTATGGATACGATGAAAGCTGGAGGGGTCATTGGGTACATTATCTTTGGCTTGGGCGGATTTGGATTATTGTTAATTTTAATAAGGGCTGTTTTTCTTATGAGAGCAGGTACCAATGTAGATAAAATCACACAAATTGCAACTGAGAAACTTAAAAATGGCAAAAAAGATGAAGCTCTGGAAGCAGTAAAATCATTTGATGGTTCTGCTGCTAGGGTCATTAAGGCTACATTACGAAACCTTGGAAGAGGTAGAGAACATGTAGAAGATATTGTCATGGAAAATATTTTGAACGAGAGTTCACAAATTGATAGATATGGAGCATTTGTACTGGTAATTGCTGCAGTAGCTCCTCTGCTTGGGCTTCTTGGTACGGTAACAGGAATGATTACTACGTTTGATGTCATTACAGAATATGGTACAGGAGATCCTAAAATGCTCTCAGGTGGTATCTCTGCGGCTTTGGTTACGACAATGCAAGGACTAATCGTAGCGATTCCTCTTTTACTTTTAGGTAATCTTCTGTCTGGGTGGGCACAAAAAATTAAAGACTCTATGGAGAAAAGTGCACTGCGCATAGTGAATATTTACGAAAAATTCAATGCAGCATCATGATAGATTTATTTAGTCAGTTTATCGCCTTTATGAACAATGGCGGAATTATTATGTGGGTCTTATTTGTCCTAAATCTGCTTTTATGGTTTGGTCTGGGATACCGATATATGGTATTGCAAAGAGGAACCAAAGGAAATGTAAGACGACAGATCCAGAAGCATCTTAAACGTAAAGATGAACAAAAAATAAGAGGACTTCTTGATGAAGTCATTGCCGATGCCTTGGCAGCATTAAGAGATGCAACAAGACTACACTTAAAGCCAAGAGCCTATATAGAAGATGCAGTTGCAACATATCGATCAGGCTTGGGAAAATATTCTATATTGGTGAAAACTATCGTTGTTCTTGCTCCACTGGTTGGATTATTGGGTACTGTTATGGGAATGATCGAGACATTTGATGCTTTGCAAACGGGTTCAATGTTTTCACAGGGAGCAAGTATCTCTGGGGGGATATCAAAAGCGTTGTTTACGACAGAATTAGGGCTGGTAGTAGCAGTCCCTGGATTAATAATAGGTAGAGTCTTAGACAAGCAAGAAGAGAGGCTCGAATTGGAATTTGAGCAGATTAAAGACATATTATGTACGGAGGATTTGGATGAGATTTAGACCCAAAAAAACAGATGTTGACAATATAGATGTATCACCACTTATTGATATGGTATTTATTTTGTTGATATTCTTTATGGTAACAACAACATTTGTAAAAGATATGAAGCTAGATATAAACAGACCATCTGCGGCATCTGCTTCAAAAGCAGGCTCAAAAGTTATACGTGTATATATTGATAATAATGCAGAAGTCTATATTGATAATCAGCCTGTCAAGGTTTGGGCGATTCAAAGTAAGCTTCGAGGATTACTAAGAAGCTCAACAGAGAAGTCTGTACTTGTAATATCGGACGATACGATTCCTGTGGAAAAGCTCATTGATGTTGTTGATGAATGTCGTATGAGCGGAGCAAAAGATGTTGCTGTTTCTACAAGCAAAGAGATGGGATAGTAACCTATGGCTACAACAAAACAAGAGCATATAAAGAGAACTGCGTTTGCTATTTTTGCAATGTTTTTGGGTGCTTTTTTAATGATGGTTCTGGTTATATCTTTTAACAGCCCTGTGAAGAAAAAAGAGGCAAAAGTTAAAAAAGAGATGCGGTATGTGGAGATGAAAAAGAGAGTAAAAAAAGTCTCAAAGCCAAAACCAAAACCTAAGCCAAAACCTAGAAAAGCACCACCGAAAGCGCCTCTTCCAAATTTAGGAGCACTTTTGGGTGGTATTGCTATGGATATTCCAGAATTTGATATGGGGAATATCGCAGGGGATACGAGTAATATTCTTGGTGATATTGCAAAAGATACTGTGATGAGTGAGGGTACAGTAGATACAAAGCCGCGTGCTATATCTCGTACGCCTATGGAGTATCCTGCATCTGCGATGAAAAAGCATATTAAAGGATATGTAATCATCAATATGCTTATCAATAAAGATGGAAGTGTAGAAGTTGCCAAAGTCATTAGCTCTTCCCCTGCAGGTGTATTTGA
>CAZQOC010000164.1:0-3975 GCA_964594745.1 uncultured Sulfurovum sp. | reverse complement strand
CAATGGTAGCAATATTGTCTGCTACATTGTCTGCAAGAGTGATGACACCTTTTGCTGATGAGAGGTGTGATTTTAGAATGCCCTCTTCAGTGTGTGGTTCTGCTGAGACATAATATGGGTAGTGATGTTTCTTTGCAATCTCTTCCATATCTTCTCTGGGATCAACCACCACAAAAGGTATATGGTTAGCACGAAGCTGTTTAGTGACTTGTATGGTAAACTCATTATGGTAACACACTACAAAGTGATGTTTAAGTCTTGCAATTTCGTAAAGCATTTTACGCTCCTTGGCAGTTTTTTGAAATTCACCCTTTTTGACAACTTCCGCGATGATACCCACAGCGATAGAAAAGACAACAAATCCAAATATAATAAGCGTAATCGTAAAGATACGCCCCATATTGGAGATAGGTTGAATTTCTCCATATCCTACTGTTGTAAAGGTAATACCTGTTTGATAGATGGCATTCATCAGTGTGAAGTTATCTATAACCATATAGCCTATTGTACCGATAAGCATTACAAGTACAGTAAGTATGAGTGGAAGTCTAAAAGGAGCTAAATGTCCATAGTATTCATCATTTAGTGTGATGTGGGGCTTGGGTGCGCTTCTCCAACCGAGAAAACGTTTTAATTTTTGGGTAAACATCATGATAAGAGAGTATATCCTCTCTTATCTTAAAAAGTGACTATAAAAGTGCTTAGTTTGCAGCTGCAGCAAGTGCTGCTTTTTTCTTCATGGTTCTAAGTGTAGATGCCGCTACTTTAACTCTTTTTGTTGTTCCATCTTCAAGTGTGATTTTCACAGACCTTAAGTTTGGAAGTTGTCTTCTTTTTGTTTTGTTATTTGCGTGAGAAACGTTGTTCCCTGTTAATGGCCCTTTGCCAGTGATTGCACATTTTCTTGACATAATAATTCCTTGTGTAAAGTACCGCTTTGTAAAACGGTGAATATTTTGTGGGATTATAGACAAAAGTTTCATAAAATTTGCTTAAAAAGGATGAATGTCCTATTTGTGTGATTTATAGGTGGGGTGTGCTATAATGATTAAAATTTTAATCTTAGGAAAATGATGTTAGTAGCCCCAAGTATTTTATCTGCTGATTTTGGAAATTTAGCGCATGATGTAAAAGCCATATGTGAAGGTGGATGTGACCTTGTGCATGTCGATGTCATGGATGGGCACTTTGTACCCAACCTTACCATCGGACCTGTTGTAGTAGAAGCGGTAGCCAAAGCAGCAACAAAGCCCTTAGATATTCACCTCATGGTGGAGAACAATAGTTTTTTTGTTGATCTGTTTGCACCTTTGAAACCAGGGTTTATCTCTTTTCATATCGAAGAGGAGAAGCATCCGCATAGACTCATACAGAAGATACGTGCATTGGGTATACGTCCTGCGATTACACTTAACCCTCATACCCCACCTGAAGCCATAGAGTTTTTACTTGAAGATGTAGATATGGTGTTGCTAATGTCTGTGAATCCTGGTTTCGGTGGACAAAAGTTCATCCCAAATGTGGTGGAACGTGCCCAACGTCTTAAAGCACTTATTCAACAGCGTAACCCTAAATGTCTTATAGAAGTTGATGGTGGTGTGAATGACAAGAATGTCAAAGAGTTAGAGGCTGCAGGTGTAAACGTGGTAGTGGCGGGTTCATTTGTATATAAACATCCAGAGGGTGTAGCTGCTGCTATATCTGCATTAAAGGAATAATAAAAATGAGTCAAAGACGAACTTTAGTGAGAGGAATTATTGCAGAGCTTTGCTCTGTAATAAGGAGACAATTAATATGAGAATTAAAATTTGTGGAATCACTAATCTAAAAGATGCTTTACATGCAGTAGAGTGTGGAGCAGATGCTTTAGGCTTTGTATTTTACAATAAATCCCCTCGTTACATTACGCCAGCAGCAGCAAAACGTATTATCGATCAGCTTCCTCCTTTTGTAGAGCGTGTAGGACTTTTTGTCAATGAAGGTGTTGAAACGATAGACACTGTTTCAAAATATTGTGATATTTCACGTGCACAGATACATTTTGATGTAGATGAGGAATCTTTAGATGCTATAGGGCTACAAACTTTACCAGTAGTACGTGCCAAAGGCCCTGAAGACTTAACAAGATTTAAAGACAGATACCGACTTGTCGATGCTTATACAGAAACATATGGTGGTTCAGGACAGCGTTTAAACCTTGAATGGTTCAACGGAGTAGACTGTTCAAAAATCATCCTTGCTGGAGGACTTACCGCTGACAACGTCGCACAGGTTAAGCAGTTGGGATTTTATGGGGTAGATGTAAGTTCTGGAGTGGAGTCTGTCAAAGGTAAAAAAGACCCTGTGAAAGTAAAACAATTTATAGCCAATGCAAAAAGTCTTTGAGGAGTTGACCACAGCATTTCGTAAACATGACGGAGTGCTCTGCGAAGAAAAATATAAACAGATTGCTATGAAGCATACTACTTTGCTTGAAGACAGTGATACTATTTTTATTTTATTGCAGGCATCTGGTTATCCTATTGTGTATGAGGATGGAACCTATAAATTAGAGACCTATTTTACCTCTTATGTACATCAAAAATATTGTGTCATAGACATAGAGACTAATGGCGCAAAGCCAGGTACTTCTCAAGTGATAGAAATAGGTGCAGTTATGTTACAAAATGGTGAGATTATAGACCGTTATGAAACGTTTGTTGAGTGTGCTTTCTTGCCAGAGTATATTACAAAGATTACAGGGATAGAACCAGAAGACCTTATAGGCGCACCCACAAGAAAAGAGGCATTGATTGGATTGCGTCATTTTATGGAAGATGCAATTTTTGTAGCCCATAATGCAGACTTTGATTACACGTTTCTCAATGCATCTTTTGAACGCTTTGGTCTAGGGAATATTGGCAATCCCAAACTTTGTACAATTGACCTTGCACGGCGTACGTTTGAGAGTGAACGGTATGGTTTAGCCTATCTTATAGAGACTCTAGGCATAGAAACTGCCACACACCACAGGGCTTTTTCTGACGCAGTATGTGCAGCAAAAGTGATGGAAAAATCATTAGAAACCATACCTGAGTATATAGAGACAACAGATGAACTGTTACAATTTTCAAAATCTTCCAAAAAAGAGCGCAGGGTTAAAAAAGAAGAGGGTTAAAAACGTTATTCTAATATTTGTGTAGGGTGGGTTTACCCACCATGGGTTATGAATAAAACATGTATCAATGGTGGATAAATCCACCCTACTTGTTTAGTATATGGTGTAAAAAGAGTATTTGTGCAAAGACAGCCGAAAAGATGCTAAGTACAGGGATATAGTTAAATGCAGCAGCTATCATAGCAAGGGTTGTTGTCTTTTTTGTTCGACTTTTCATCTCTTTTTCATCTTCTATAAACAGAGAACTTACATCATACATAGTAGGTTTTTTAAGTAAGAGTGACCAAAGCCATAACATATAGACTGCCCCTACAAGCGGGATGAACATCACTGGAAATGTAAAGATAAAGATGACAAACATCATAAGTGCTGACTTGAGGCTAATCAAAAGAGATGTTGTAATGTTTGGCGTACCAACTACTTTGACTTCAGGGTAGTGCTTTTTAGCTAGTTTGATGAGTAGGGGTTCAATCATAAATGATGTGACGATGGAGATCATAATGATAAAAATCATATAGCTCAGTGCCATAGATGCAACTTTTGCACCTGTACTTTGGAGCCATTCCCATGGTAGCCATGAGAGATAGCCTGTAATAAAACTGTTGATACTGTCGCCTATGAGCCAGACTACGATTCCATAGGTGATTATGGCGGCAATGAACGTTACTTTTGTGACGAAAAGTAGTACAGTTGAGGAGATGATGTCTTTGAAGCCTTTGGCTAGGGTTTGTGTCATAAAATAACCTTTTATAGTGTTTCTTATGTTCATTTTTTTTCTTTGTCGATGCAACAAAGAAAGAAAACGAACCAAAAAAAAG
>CAZQOC010000163.1:0-3979 GCA_964594745.1 uncultured Sulfurovum sp. | reverse complement strand
TCCAAACTTCCAAGCATTCATATAAATCTCATTGAGGTATTTGCCACTTGCTTTGTCAAGCGTAATGAAAATATTCAGTGACTGTCCTTGGTCTAGCCATTTTTGTCTGATAGCCCCTGCTTTGATGAGGATGTTTTGGTCTAGGTCGTACGCTGGGGTGTAGTATGCCCATGTGTCAGCTGATAATTTAGGTGCTACTACAGGAATGAGTCCAGAGAGGTTCTCTTCAAACCACTTTCTTTTGTACACAGGCTCGATGGCTTGTGTTGTCCCTGTCAAGATAGAAATGGAACTCGTAGGGGCAATAGCCATTAAGTAACCATTACGCATACCGTCTGTTTTTACTTTTTCTCTTAGTGCTTGCCAGTCATGGCTGTAACCGAAAAGTCCACCTCTGTCAACAAGCTTACATGCATTTTCGTTTGCCTTGTCAATAGGGAAGATACCTTTTGACCAGTCTGAACCTTCGAAGGTTGGGTAGGCACCTTTTTCAAGTGCCAGGTTACTTGACTCTTTAATGATGTAGTAAGAGAAAGATTCCATAACTTCATCTACTTTGGTGAAGTGTTCATGGCTTCCCCATTCTATGCCAGCTTCTGCAAGCATCTGAGCTTCCCCCATCAC
This sequence comes from uncultured Sulfurovum sp., assembly GCA_964594745.1. Taxonomy (GTDB): domain Bacteria; phylum Campylobacterota; class Campylobacteria; order Campylobacterales; family Sulfurovaceae; genus Sulfurovum. Next base: position 3,355 of record CAZQOC010000163.1, on the reverse strand, counting down.
ACCAAGACCAATGGAACGTGACTTCTCGTTGGTTTTCTTCACTTTTGCTAATGGGTAGAAATTTAGGTCTATCACGTTGTCAAGCATACGCGTAGCGATAGGTACAACACGCTCGAGATCTTCTTGGGTATGTACTTTAGACAGGTTGACAGATGCGAGGTTACATACGGCTGTGTCACCATCTGTTTTCTCTTTGTCAACAATCCAGATTTGCTTACCATTGAGGCTATCGAGTGCGGTTACTTTTTTAGCTGGCTTGGTTGTGCCATTGTCAACCGTAAGCATCTCATTTTCATCATAAGATGCAGTGCTTCCATCGTCAAAGGTAAAACGCGTTTTATACGTATTTGGTGCAGTATTTTGGAAAATCTCTGTACAGAGGTTAGTTGAACGTATCACCCCTGCATGTTTGTTAGGGTTGGCTCTGTTTGCTGTGTCTTTAAATGTCAAGAATGGATTTCCTGTTTCAAAGTAAGAACGCAACATCTCTTTCCATAGGTTTTTCGCAGAGACTCTCTCTCTGGTTATCTCATCTTCTGAGTTTTCAAGTTCTACATAGCGCTTCTCAAACTCCTCACCATAGAGTGTTGTCAACTCTGTCACTTCATACGGATCAAAGAGTGTCCACATTTCATCGGCTTCTACTCTTTGCATAAAGAGATCGTTGAGCCAAATAGCGGGGAAAAGGTCGTGGGCTCTACGACGCTCTTCACCAGAGTTTTTCTTAAGGTCCAGGAAATCACGGATATCAACATGCCAAGGTTCTACGTAAACAGCTATGGCACCTTTACGTGTACCTAACTGGTCAACTGCGATGGCAACATCATTGGCTATCTTCAAGAAAGGAACAATCCCCCCAGCAGCATGTTTATGCCCATCAATAAATGAACCCATACCACGTACCAGTGACCAGTCCCAACCAATACCGCCACCAAACTTGGAAAGTAACGCCATCTCTTTATAGGCATCAAAGATACCTTCAATGTTGTCAGGCGTTGAACCAATGTAACATGAACTAAGTTGGTGTCTAGGTGTACGTGCATTTGAAAGTGTCGGTGTTGCTGCCATCACTTCAAATTTTGACAAGATGTCATAAAACTTTTTCGCCCATGTTTGACAGTCAAATTCATTTTGTGCCAAGAACATTGCCACACCCATAAAGAGTTGTTGTGGCAGTTCTATAGGCGCACCCTTACGGTCTTTAATAAGGTATCTGTCATACAACGTTCTAATACCAAGGTAGGTAAACTGTAAATCACGCTCAGGTTTAATGTAGTCATTGAGGTCATCAAGGTCATACTTGTCTTTTAACCCAAGCACGATACGCCCTTCTTTCTCACCACGCTCAAAGTGCTCACGCAAATGGTTGTAGCCTGTAAAGCCTGTTACCTTGTGATAGATGTCATAAAGAAAAAGTCTAGCAGCTACAAATGTCCAGTCTGGTCTGTCAATGTCTATCTTGTCAACAGCTGTCTTGATGAGTGTGGTTTGTATCTCTTCAGATGTTATCATGTCACGGAACTGCAGCTTTGCATCTACCTCAAGCTCACTCTGACTTACACGTACAAGACCATCTACTGCTGCTGCTGTATATTTCTGTATCTTTGTAACATCTAAAGTTTCTACTCTTCCATTTCGTTTGACAACTCTTATCATTTTCCCTGTCCTTTTTAACTAAAAAAATACCTTCTATTTGAGGTATATAATAAATCCGATTTTACTCAAATTTACCTTGGCTTTTTTTGAAATATTGCATCATTTTTAAACATCTTACTTATAAGTTAAAGTGATAATTTAGGAAAGGCTGTGTGGGTGGGAAGTTGTGAAAATATTAATTAAAATAAATTAATCAAATAGGTTTAGTGTGCAGTAGTTATGTGGGTTGTTGCGAAGGAGCTTACGTCTAAGTAAGTGACTAAGTAAACTCCCGCATAAATGCTGTGCAATAACCCTATTTAAACACTCTTTTAAATATAGCATCTACATTTTTAGTATAGTAATCGTAGTTAAAACACTCACGTATCTGTTCTTCAGAAAGTGACTCTCTAAGTTCCTCATCTGCAAGAAGATACTGGAGATAAAGAGATTCACCTTTTTCATTGGTAGTTGGTTTGCCCTGTTGTATCTCTTCCCATACTTTCATCGCGTTACGCTGCACAATACGGTAGGCATCTTCACGGCTCACGCCCGCTAAAGGAAGCTCAAGAAGCACACGTTGTGAAAAGACAAGCCCACCTGTAAGGTTTAGGTTTTTCATCATATTCTCCGGCATCACGGTAAGATTAGCTATTACCGAATTCATACGGTGCATCATAAAGTCCGTAGTAATGAATGCATCTGGTAACCAGAACCGTTCCGTTGAAGAGTGAGAGATATCTCTCTCATGCCAGAGTGCTACGTTCTCCATCGCTGGATTTGCATACGCTCTAATCATACGTGCAAGACCTGTGATATTTTCTGTCAAGATAGGGTTTCTTTTGTGAGGCATAGCAGAAGATCCTTTCTGCCCTTTGGCAAAATACTCTTCTGCTTCATACACTTCTGTACGCTGCAAGTGTCTTACCTGTACGGCAAACTTTTCAATAGACGATGCCATTGTTGCCAATGCTGTTGCGAGTCTTGCATATCTGTCACGTTGAACGACTTGGTTTGAACATGGTTCAGGTTTTAACCCGAGTTCTTCCATGGCTAACTCTTCTAGTTCAAGTGGCGCATGTGCAAAGTTACCCATCGCACCAGATATCTGACCTACAGCTATCACTTCCATCGTCTGCTCTAAGTTTGTTAAATGACGTGCCATTTCGTCATACCATACCGCCAGTGTAAGACCAAAGGTAATAGGCTCACCATGGATACCATGTGAACGCCCTACCATCAATGTCATCTTATGTTCTTCTGCTCTTTTTTTAATGGATTCCATAAGCATCTTAACATCAGCAATGATGATTTTAAGTGAATCTCTCATTTGAAGTGCCACTCCAGTATCTACAGCATCTGAAGATGTCATACCGTAGTGGAACCATCTTGACTCCTCCCCTAAGCTTTCTGAAACAGAGGTATTAAAAGCAATAAGGTCATGCTTAGTAATCGCTTCTATCTCTTCAATACGCTCTACAGAAAAAGTAGCATTTTTTACAATTTTATCTGCATCTTCTTGAGGGATTTTCCCAAGTTTTGCCCAGGCTTTGACTGCGGCTTTTTCTACTTCCAGCCATGCAGCATATCTTGCATGTTGTGTCCAGTGTTGTGTCATCTCTTCTCTAGCATATCTTTCAACCATAGTACATCCTATCTATCTGTAATTTATGATAGAATTCTATCCTAAAAGCTGTTATAAAGAGGTAAGCAAAGTATG
>CAZQOC010000162.1:0-3999 GCA_964594745.1 uncultured Sulfurovum sp. | reverse complement strand
TAGAGTTTTTTGAGATGATGGTGGTTACGCAGTTACTTGCGCTTGAAATCTCTGTTAGGCTTGGGAATGATGTGGATATGCCTAGGAATTTGGCTAAGAGTGTGACGGTGGAGTAGCTTATGAGTACTACATTATGGATTTTAGAAGAAAATCAATCTACAGATAATTGGGATCATTCTAAAATTCTTAATAAAAGTAGAGATTTAGATGCATTATGTACTCAATTAAATTTTTCTAAAATAAGTACTTACTTTGATGAATCTATTTTAGCTAAAGAATTTGATATGGAAATTGAACCTAAATATTTTAGTGCTGATATAATAGAAGAAATGTTCTTTAACCTCATAGAAAAAGTTGATTTATCCAATACTGAACTTATAAATGAATTAAAAGATATGTTAGAAAAATCTACATTAGCAAAAGAAAAAAATGTAAGGGTACGATTAGCATTGGTACCATAAAGTCGTGATGAGGGCAACCCGACTTACACGTTAAACGTGCTAAAGTATACTTCACTTTAAGCGACAAAGGCACTTCAAACTCTCGTATGAATTCCCACGTAAAACATGGAAACTTGCTCACTTCTTTAAGCCTTTCGGCGAACTATTATTGTATTCAGTTTCATCACATGGTGGGTGTGACCCACCCTACGGAATTTTTATTTTTAAATTCTAGATACCCAATAATCAGGCTCTTTATGTAAATTAGCAATTGCTACAATGAGAATAACATCATCTCTTTTTTGATAAATAATTCCATAAGGGAAAGTTTTCACCAAACATCTTCTTGTGTGCTTAGAGCTTTTCGTCCATGCATCAGGATAATCTTTTATAAGCGCTAAACTATTAACAATTTCTTCTACAAATCTATAGCCTAAGTTTTCTTGTTGGAACTCATAGTATTCAAAGGTGTCGTCTAACTCATTTTGAGCTAAATCTAAAAACTTTACAGGAAGCATCAATTATTTTTGATACTTTGTAAAAACATCTTTTTCATCAACAACAGACAATAGCCCTTTATCGTATGCTTCAATCCTATCGTCTACCTCATTTGCCCATATACTTTCTATTTCTTTATCTATAGGAGTAAGTGATGCCAATATTTTATCTACAAGTTGTAATTTATCCAATGATTTAAGTGGTGTCACTTCTAAAAATATTTCTTCAACTCCTGACATATGTATCCTTTTTGGCTTCTTCAAATATTATAGCATATTTTTTAAGCTTTTCGGAGAGCTATTATTATACTCAAATTCAACACATGGTGGGTGTGACTCACCCTACAGATTATTTTGAAACCACTCATCACACAAAGTCTTATAAATTACTTTATACGCTTCAAATTTTTCTCTAAAAAAAGTATTACCAAAATATCTATGTAGCATCAAAGACTCTTCTTTTTTATCTAAGTTAAATTCTATACTTATAGTAGCTAAATCAAAATAACAATCATTCATTCCTGCATATTCAAAATCAAGTAGCATAGGCTTATTATCTTGCCATAAGATATTCATGGGATTTAAGTCATTATGACATAGCACAAAGTCTTCTGTATAATTAGTATAAAAATCTATCGTTTCTAGAGCATCCATAATCTCTTTGTTTCTTATTTTTATTAAATCTTTAGCTTCAATTATGTTACCATCTATCAATACATTATCATGTAATCTAGATACACTATCAACTAACGTATATAAGGAAAATAAATCTAATTTTTGTCTATGCTCACCCTCCAAAAACTCAAACACCATAAACTCACTCTCTCTATCAAACATTAAAGGTTTAGCTGTTATTTTTTCTTTAAAAGCTAAGTTCTGTACCTTCCATTCAAACTCTCTGTTTATATCATCACGTAAAAGTTTACGGACGATGTACTTCACTCCATCGGCTACAACTACATAGTTTTCATTGCAATACCCCTGATTTTCCAAAAGCATACAAGACTCTAGATTTTTATCTACAAAAAAAGGATGGGTTTTGAGTAGCTCTGTCATTGTTTTACAAGTGTATGGTTTTGCATCTTATAGACATGATTGGCTATGCGTTCACAATCATCTGTATCGTGAGTGACCATAACAGTATGAAGATTGTACTCTTTAGTGATTTGATTTACAAGTTCAAGCATCTCTATACGTGTAGCATCATCCAAACCTGAAAAAGGTTCATCGAGCAATAAGATGGGTTCTCTTCGCATAAGTACACGTGCCAGTGCCACACGCTGTTGCTGTCCTCCTGAAAGCTCTGAGGCTAGTTTATGCTCATGCTCTTCTAGTCCTACCTCTTTGAGTATCTCTTGCACTTTTTGTACCTCTTCTATGCTGTCTTTTAGTGTTTTATTGACACCTAATAAGATATTTTTTTGTACAGTAAGATGCTCAAAGAGGTTGTGATTTTGAAAGAGGATGGTAATGGGACGTTTTTCTACACTAAGTCCTAAGAGTTCTTTGTCATCTAGTTTGACAGAACCAGCACTTGGCTCAATGAAGCCTGCAATAATGTCAAGTAAGGTAGACTTACCTGAGCCACTTTGACCTAGTATGGCTACTATTTCACTAGGTTGGACTTCTAGATTGTAGGTATAGAGGTCATCTGCATTTTTGTATTGGTATTGTAGGGTTTTAACTCTTAACACTTTTATCTCCGTAGGGTGTTGTCCCATGACAACACCTTCTTAATTTTTATCACATTCATATTAACGGTGTTGTAAGGGGTACAACACCCTACGCTTTTCCTTTGAATAATTTTGGGATAACGATAAACACACCTAAAACCAACACTAACATCACTAAAGCCACTCCAGCTGCATCTGTATTTCTATACGACCCCATCAACTGATACAAGTACCAAGGCAGTGTAGAAAATTCATCAGACCCAAAGAGTGCTATGATACCTAAATCTCCTAGAGAAAAACAAAAAGCCAAGACAAAGACATATCCAAGTGAAGACTTCAGGTAAGGATACTCCACATATACCCATCGCTGTATTTTGCTCAAGCCCAATGAAAAACTGAGTTTGTCATAGCGCTGTGCCGTCTTGTGCATAGCAGGGGTGAGTACAGAGAGTGCAAAAGGCAAAGACATGAGGACATTCGCAGTCAAGAGTGCTACTGTTGCCCAGAGTACCTCTGAGCCATCATACTTTTGATACAGTAGAAAAAACCCCAATCCCATAACCAGTGAAGGAATGGCCAAATAGAGATTACCCGAGAAAGCGACGATACCATCTAGCACTTTAGCAAAAGGTTTTTTGCCGAGTCTGCTTGAGAGACTAAAATTTCGTCTTGCATGGCTCAGTGCCAAAGCAATGAAGACCGTCAAGAGACTCGAAACTGTTGCCAAAGAGAGAGAAGTGACTAATGACTTTATAAACAACGGGGCTTTAAAAATGCGCCCAAAATCAGCCCCTAATCCATCTGTCACTATGGTCACCAAGGGCAAAACAAAAAAGAGTGTAAATAGACCTATGATAAACCATTGTATAACTTGCAAAACTTTTGGCTCTTCCCATGGGATGAGCGTATGCGTTGTTTTCAGATTGGCTACTCCTGTTCTAAAACCTGAAGAGAGCACCACAAGTACCGCTGAAATACTTAACTGTATGAATGCGAGCTTCAGTGCCATGCTTATGTCAAAATCTAGTCTTACTGCTTCATAGATGGCTACTTCTAAGGTGTTGTAACTTGGACTTCCTCCTAGCAGAAGTACCACAGCAAAAGAGGTGAAACAGAGTAGAAATATCGTTGAACCTATGCTCAAAAGTGTTGACTTTAGGGCTGGATACTCTACATATAAGAATCTCTCAAAAACAGAAAAATTCAAAGACTTAGCCAATTTATACTTCTCTTTAGGGATAGCTTCAAAACTATGAAGTAAAGCACGCGATGCAAAAGAGGCATTCAAATACACATGTGCTAAAAGTATGCCTCCCAGCCCATAAATATAGGCACCAAAAGAGTGGTCAAAAAGAAAAAGGCTTAGCTGATTGATAGTGCCGTTACGTC
>CAZQOC010000161.1:0-4043 GCA_964594745.1 uncultured Sulfurovum sp. | reverse complement strand
GATACACCGACTCTTGAAAGTATTAAAGAGATCACTGAGTGGAAGAGGATCAGGAAAGAGGATGGGAAGTACCATCATCTCCAGGAAGAAGTCGCGGAGTTTCTTCACACGATGCAGCAGACAGATCATGCATTCCGCATCATTGTCGTTAAAAAGCAGGTCACCCCGATACTGCCTGCCCTGGAGAAAGTATTCTCCGAAGAGGAGCTGCTTGCTTATGCCAGTGAACGCTACAGTGTGATCGCCACCAATGCACCCAGGACCATGGAAGCAGAAGAGATCGTACATTTCTACAGGCAAAGGGGAGAGACAAGTGAGAACCGCATTAAAGAACTGAAAAACGGATTCAATCTAAAATATATGCCGACTTCAAACTTCATCGCCAATGCATTGTACTTCCAAATAGGTGCATTGGCATACAATCTCTTTCTTCTGTTCAGGCAAACCATGCTCAAAAGCTGGCAGAAACATACGATACAAACGATCCGTTACAAACTCTACAACATTGCAGGGAAAGTGATACGGCATGCCAGACAGACAATACTAAAGGTCAATGGAGAGTTCCTTCCGATATTACAGTCTATCAGACAAAGAGTTTATGAGATCAGTTTGGAATAAACGTTCCTCTTACATAAACCGAACAATAACATGCATAACAGTCATGCACAAGGATAGCTCTGTCTTGAAATTGGCGAAAACAGCCTATTGGGCACCAACCAAAGCATTATCACTTCATCTTTGCAAAAAAATAATGATTGCTGCATACTTTTTTATTGGCAAGAATAAAATTTTACCTGTTTCTTGATTGGAATTGGTCTGGTTGAATTTCTATTTCGGGATTTGGGCAAATGTTGTTATAAAACATATTGTAGATAACTTCCATCTACAATTACACAGAAGTTTGCTTACCGCATAGCATTTGCCACATCACTCTTCTCTGCTTTCGCATAAATCATTGTGGTTTTAATATCAGAGTGGCGGAGTTTTTCCTTTATGACAAGAATGTCTCTGGTTTTTCTATAGAGCTGCATGGCACAGGTATGGCGATAGATGTGTAATCCCTTTTTATCTAAACCAGCCTTTTGCATAATGTTTCTTACCCCTACATAGAAGTTGCTGCGGTGGATCAGCGTATTTTTTGTGCTGCTTTTGAAAATGTGCTCATTCCTGTCTCGAAGTTTCCTGAAGTATCTCAGTTCCTCATCGATATCCTCGATCTTGACAAGGGCGGTCTGTTCCTCAGAGGATTTCGTATCTTGAAGATGGATCTCATAAATATCCCGCACCCCGTCAGCATCGATTAGGTCCGAGACAGTGATATCAGACAGTTTAAGCCCTAAAACCTCCGAAATACGTAGCCCGCCAAAGAGCATCAACTTGATCCCAAGTGCGTAGATATGGTCGTAATAGGTGCCGCGATTAAGTCTCATATCGTCAACATGATCGATAACCTGGTACACTTCGGCATCGGTAAGATATTTAACCTTCTTCCCCTTGTTTACGCCCTTTGGAGCGATCTTGAATTCATTTTCGTAGGTATAAAACTCATCATTGTTGTCACTGATGTAGACAAAAAAAGACTTCAATACGGAGACATAGAGCTGCTTGGTTTTTTTTGAAAAATGGCCATTTTTGGAATGCTCTTCACAATACTCGATGAAGTCTAAAAAGAATTCACGATCTATATCCTGCATCATTTTGGCTTTTTGTTGAGAGTCGATAAATGTTTGTAATTTGTGTAGTATTCTTGTATAAACATCCATCGTATTTTTCGAGACATCTTTGTATTTGAGATGTCTGATATAGGATTTTAGCCATCGTTGGAAATCACTTTGAATATTGCCAAGCTGTAAACGCATCATTTTCCTCCAAATCAATAAGAATTATAGCATAAAAAACATAATACTATATTATGTTATGAAAATAAATTAAATTATCCGACTTAGTAGTACAATAGTTAGTTTATAGTTTATATACGCTTATTTCAATAGTATATTATGTTATGAATTTAATTTGAGCATAAATGTTGCTTTTATAATTATATAAAAGTATGTTTTTAATAGGATCTAGAGTAGAAAGTTTATTTAAATATATAAAAGTATAATTATGGAAAAGAGATGTCAAAAGGCAAAAAAGTAAAACCATTACCAACTCCAAATTTAAATCAGCCTCTTTCTCTGAAGTTAATTGGAGAGACGATAAAAGAAAGAAGAACACAGCAAATGTTGGATAGTAAAACGACTGCAATGCTTTGTGGGGTATCTTTGGTGACACTGAGTAAGATAGAAAAAGGATCGCCTGGGGTACGTATGGACTCTATACTGAAAGTTATGTCAGGTCTTGGTATACATATGTCCATCGAACCATGGGAGGATAATGTATGAATACCTTGGAAGTGAATTTAAATGATTGATGTGCTACCCAAAATTCAGACAAGTTGTCCTAAAGATTACGCAGCCGTTTGATATTGTAGCATCTTCGCCTCATAACTGACTGGTGACATATAATTGTTGTTAGAATGAAGCCGTTGTCTGTTGTAAAATACTTCTATGTACTCAAAGATAGCCTGATTAGCCTCAGCTCTTGTCTTAATCACTTCTAGCAGAAATCCCAATGGTCTTTAGCCGTTGGGATGAATGCGTACAAGGTGTTAGCCTTGATTTTGTATATACTTTTGTATGTTTTCTGGACTTGCTTCTCCTACTGAACTGTTCGCACATCAGTTTTTATTATGCTCATTCTTTAGTGATTCAAGAGGAGTGATGTTTCCTCTATTATAACTACAATTCAAGCAAAGTCTCTGTGACCCATATTGGAGGATATTTCAAAGAAAAATAGCTAAAAATGAGACATTGATTTTTTTAGATGCTATAATATTTGAAACCAGATGAATTCTTTGGATTTTTCAGAGGGTTCAATTGATATTTTTCATAAAATACGACATTTTTGTAGTATTTTTATATTTTTAGTATCAAAATTGCATATATTGTCAAATTTTCTTTGGAATAGTATATGTATTATTTTTGGTAACTTACATTGGTAACTTACAACAAAAGGATAAAAAATGTATGAATGTGATATTATAGAAGTAGAAGATTTTGGATTTAATCATTATATCCACCACATTGACGAGGAAGAAGACGGATTTTATATCTATGTAGATGAATACTATCTAACAGATGAGAGCAAAGAAGAGGAAGAGTGGTAAGCTGCTCTATCCTCATTATTTAAAAAATTATTGCGCTTTTTTTAACAGTTTTAATATCTTAGGCGTTACAGCTAAATCTAGCGCAGTGAAATCGTCAGGGTTTTTGATATTCACATCTGCACCTGCATTTAAAAGGAGAGTGACCATTTCTTCTTTTCCACTTGATGCAGTATACATTAGTGATGTTACACCATTGACATTGGGAGTATCTATCTCGATCCCCTTGTCTATGAGCATTTTTACAACCTTTGGGTTTTCACCGAAACAGGCAAGCCAAAGTGCCGTATTGCCATCTGCATTTTTAATGCTGATATCTGCACCCATTTCAAGGAATGTTTGCACAAGTGAAGCATTGCCTTCACGTGCAGCTTTCATTAATGCTGTATTTCCATAATTACCTTGAAGGTTGATCTGGTCAGTATTGTAGTTATTCTTCTTTAACCAGTCTAATGTTTTTTGAGTCATAGATTTAAATTTCCTTGTTATTGATCTTGTCAGAGCTGTTTTTGAGTTTTTTAACTGTAGTAAAAAAACAGTCTTTGCTCTCATAATAATAAGTATTGTTTGCAAATCTAAATGCGTCTTTATTAAAACTTTTCATTAATTTGATATCTTCTGAGAATGTTTCATACGATTTGTCACAATGTGTACAGTGAACTCTAGCAAACATATAAGATCCTTTTTATTGAATTTTTAATCTTTTGAATTATATAGCAAGTTTTACCAATTTGATTTCAAAAAATGTTTGGAAATTAATCAATTTGTATTGATTAAAAATATGCATTTATTGTTCTACCATGGATAGTGTCCTTAAAAGTTCGCAATTTCCAAACTC
>CAZQOC010000160.1:0-4072 GCA_964594745.1 uncultured Sulfurovum sp. | reverse complement strand
GGGCTACAATGAGTGACCTTGACGCATCATTAGCGTGCGGTATTAAAGCTGTTGATCTTTCTATCCCTGTCTCTGATATTCTTATAGATGTCAAATTTGGTGGCAACAGAGATAAAATGCTCAGACAGCTTGAAGAGGTTGTCGCAGCTGCCAAAAAAGAGGGAGTCTATGTTTGCATCGGTGCAGAAGATTCTTCTCGTTCATCACTTGAATTTATAGCTGAGGTCATGAAGCTTGGAAGTGAGATAGGTGCTGATAGGTTTCGTTATTGTGATACCGTGGGTGTGATGACGCCAACAAGGACTTTTGAAGCGATAAGTCATTTGAACAGCCTTGATCTATTGCCTATTGAGATGCATACTCATAATGACTTTGGATTGGCGAATGCCAATGCCCTTAGTGGATTGGATGCAGGTGCCATTTCTGTAAACACGACTGTTGTCGGTTTAGGAGAGCGTGCAGGTAATGCTTCATTTGAGCAGATCTCCATGGCACTCAAACATCTTTACAAACAGAAGCGTCCGATGGATGCAGTTGCAATACGTTCATTGATCGATAGTGTAACAAACGCTGCAGGCATGACCGTTGCACCCAATGCACCGATTGTGGGAGAACATCTTTTTTCACATGAGAGCGGTGTACATGCCAGCGGTACAATGAAAAATGGCAACGCGTATGAGCCTTTTGATGCTAATGAGGTGGGGGGACAAAGAGAGTTCCCTATAGGGAAACACTCAGGTACTGCCACAATCAAGTATCATCTTAAAGGATTGGGAATACATGCCGATAAACTTTCACTAAAAAATATGCTACCTGACATAAGAGAGATAGTGACTTCAAGAAAAAGAGTTCTTGAAGATCATGAACTTGTTAGTCTTTATAGGAAAAGCGCATGTTTATAGGATGGTTAAAGTTTGCTGATGTAAGTGACTTGGTTGAGATCGCCAATGAAGTTGGCTGGTTATCGGATGGATATCATATTAAATTGATGATGATGTATTCTCCTCATTTATGTTATGGTGCATATGATAATGGCAAACTTATCGGTGCTGTGTTGGCTATTGAATTTGAACATAGCGCACAGATGAAATATTTCATGGTGAAAAAAGAGTATCAGAAACAGGGAATTGGAAGGCGTCTTTTACGAACACTGATGGATGCACTGAAGAGAGATTACCGCAAAATCTATCTTCACTCACATCCTGGACTCGTCTCCTTCTTTGAGTCCTTTGGGTTTGAAAAGCAAATGGATATAGGTCGATTTGTCAATGTCGGCAAAGTACCACCTTTCAATTTTACCAATGCTCATGCCAAAGAACTTGATGGCAGTAATTTTGATGCGATCATAACAAGTATAGATCGTGAGACGTTTAATGAGAACAGGTTGGATTTTCTGTTTGATGAGATGGATCGGCACTCTTCATTGAAATTTGCCCTTCCTAATGGTTTTCAGCATTCATCTGTTATCAATGCACGACATGTCTATCTTGGACCATGGCAGGTAAGAGCAGGGCATGATGAGGAAGCAGAAAAGATGATGAAAGGTGTCCTCTACTTCAGGGGACTAAAGAAAGTAGTTGCAGATGTGCCTCTGGGAGTCAAGCACGTTGTAGACCTTTATGAGCGTTTTCATTTCCAAAATAAACAACGTTTTGTCCATATGAGCTATGGCGGCAGTGATGTTTGTTTTGAAAATATATATGCTTTTTCATTGTGATGCGGTGAAGAAAACAAGGATTAACTACTTTGAATATGATGAAAGGAAAGAGATAAAATGTATTTAACACAATTAAAGGTAGGAGAAAAGACTGTGATTGACAGTATTAAAGTACAGGATAGACTTAAGTAGCGTTTGGCTTCTTTAGGTATTAGTAGAAATGAGTCTGTAAGTGTAAAACATTTTGGATGGTTTAAAAGTACTGTTCAAATCATGACTGACAGGACATTGATAGCACTAAGAAACGATGAGGCGGCATGCATTGAAGTGCATAAGGTAGCTTAACCAATTTATACTAAAGGAGAAAAAATGTCAGAAGAAGCAAAAACAATCAAAAAAGAGTGGGCAAAACGTAAACGTATGGCAGTAGAGATAGCATCAGAAATACATGATATTGTGGAAGATACACTGTGGGTTGATTATGTAAAATTACCTGAGCTTAGTGAGAAACTTTCTGCTGCGGTAGAAGAAGCCAATAAATTTAAGGCTGAAAACGGTTTATAATTTCTCATATGCATATTGAGATAAGAATCAAAAGGCAGATACGATGAAAACCAAAGAAGAGATCCTGGAAATGGAAATTTGTGAGTGCGGTGAAAAAAATGTTGCACAAGCGATTGATATTTTTCAAAATACATCACTACCATTTAAAAAAGCTAAAAAGCTAGTAACAGAGTGTAATAAAACCTGTTGTCGTGCTGCACTGATGAAACTTTTTGATATGCAGCAATTTGGTAAATATGATTATAATGAGATTGATCTGCTTGTTGAGAAACGAATGGAACGTATGCGACGACTCGCTCAAGGAGATTAAGATGAAGAATTCAACATGGGAAAATCTGAAAGAGTGGTTACTCTCACTGAAAGTTGTTGATGTATCCGTCAAATCTCCAGAAGAGATCAAACGTTTGGATCTAAGCAGTCACGCAATTAGTCAATTGCCTGATAATTTTGGGTTGTTAACTGAGCTTGTCTCTTTGAATCTCTCTGGTAATTTACTACAGACTCTTCCTAAGTCTATGGCAACTATGAAACATTTAAGTACTCTAGATTTAAGAAGAAATCATTTTACAAAATTTCCTTCTGTCCTTGCCACTCTTCCTTTACGTTCACTGAACATGAGTGGTAATATGCTTGACGACGTAAGTGGTATAGGGAAAATGAAAGTGCTGAGAGTACTCGATATAAGTGTGAATGCCATAACCAATATGGATGAAGTATTTTGCCCGGACAATGAATTAAGAACAGTAAACCTTTCTCACAATTATCTTAAAAATGTTTCGAGCCTTTTTGAACAACTTTCAGGTACTGAGCGACTTGACCTCTCTGGAAACATGATTAACAATATTCCTAAATCGATAGGTTCTATGGAAAATCTTGTGGATCTCAAACTTTCAGATAATGTTATAGAATATGTTGACGATAAGCTTTTCGATCTTCCCATTGAGAGTCTTGATCTTTCGTCGAATAAACTCTATTGGATTAGACTGGAGAGGCTTGAAGATCTTGAAAATATTATTTTAGACTTCAATCCTATCAAACATATAGAAGTGAGTGAAGAATTTGCACCATACCTTGAAGTATTTTCCTGTGACGGGTGTGGGCTGAAGAGCTTTGTCCCTATCCGTTCACAGGAGTTGAAGGAACTTTGTTATGCATCCAATGAGATCACAACTGTACCAGAGTATATCGGTAAGTATGTAAAGCTTCTAGAACTTGATTTGGACGGCAATGATATTATAGACTTACCCGACAGTATGGGAAATCTCTCTGCACTCAATACTCTTTATATAGATGGAAACCCATTAAGTGATGGAGCTAAGAAAATTGTAGAGATACTTCATCCCGAGATTTGTGACATACATATGATAAGTGGTATTAGCATAGAAAAGGCAAAAGAGGAAGACCTCTCTTCCATGGCAGAACTGTTAAGTATTTTATTTGCTATTGAACAGGATTTTACCATTGATTTTGATAAACAACTTGCAGGTATAACTAAACTGTTTCATCATGAAGGAAAAGAACTTTTGGTTGCAAGGCATGAAGAGAATATTGTAGGTATGGTAACTATGCAAAGACTTGTATCCAGTGCAGAGGGTGATTACATAGGACAGATAGAAGACCTGGTGGTCAAAGAGTCGTATCGAAAAATGGGTGTGGGGAGCAGACTGCTCAACAAGATGCGTGCCATTGCCCAGGATCTTGGATATAAGCGCATACAGCTGGCAGCAGATGAAGCCAATGACAATGCCATGCGTTTCTACACAAGACGCGGTTTTCATCAGACACATCTGAAGATATATCACTACAATGCATAAAATATAGACAGGATATTGATTACAAAGGTCGAAATTT
>CAZQOC010000159.1:0-4073 GCA_964594745.1 uncultured Sulfurovum sp. | reverse complement strand
GCTTTTTGAAGATTGGCACAAAAAAATATTTTATTATTACTAAGAGGGGTAAAAAATAATTTCATAAATAGTTTTTTCCACCATGTGAACCCAAAAGCATAAAGCTTACCATTATTTTTATCCATTATGTCACGATATTTTATGATTGTTTGGATGGTATCGATGATATTACCCTCTTTTATTGTATAGGGATTGCAATACTGAGTGTAGAGTATATATGCCCCGGCAAATAGTTCTTCTACATTGAGGTTTCTTGTTCGCCTTGTGCATCTTTGTCTATCTTCTGTTAAGCCCCACCCCGCATAATATGATATTCCATAACAGATAACTTCTAGATCTAATATGAGTGCTTCCATTCCCATACCAGAAGTTTTTGTATAAACTTTATTAAAAATTTTAAGTAGAGAAATGGGATTTACATCTTTATCTAAAATGATGCATCTTTCTGGAATGTTTGAGATAGAAAAGTCAGATTTTTTTTTACCACTTAGTACATCAGGATGTATTTTTATATATATGGAGGCCGCGGGGTTGTCCCTTATGGCATCTTCTATCATTTGTTTAGTGCTAAACATATTACCAAGGCCATACTCTAAAGAAGCATCTCCTTCAGTTTGTGTCACTATAAGCACTTTTTGTTTTTGGTCATACTTAAACAGATCATCATTGATATCTGGAGCATTGTTGTACTTGGAGACATGATGTTTTTTTATGAGTGCCATAGCATCCTTAGCTGTTTGCATTAGTGTGGCGTCAGATTTGAAGTCGTAATTATTTAAAATATTTTCTAATTTAGAAGGGGCAGTAGCATCATAGTAGATACCAATGTTATCTTTTACAAGACTAAATGAGGGGGCATTCTCTACCCCTAATCCTAGAGATCGGATAAATCCGTCTTCTAGAAGTACAAAAGAGGTATCAAGCTTTTTGGAAAGCTTGATAGCCTTGAGACCGGATTTTTTTCTTCCCCATCCATAAAAAATACCTTTTTTAGATAAGCATTGATCTAAAAATGAATAGTACTTTGGTTCTAAAAAATTTCTGGAATTCCTTAAGAGCTGTTTGGATACGGAATAATTAATCATACATTTAAAGGTCAAGCAGCGCTAATAGTTTATCTTGATAATGCAATGCAGTTGTTTCATCTTTTGCTTCAAATCTAGTTACAAGTTTCGGTGTAGTATTGCTGGCACGGATCAGTCCCCAACCTTTTTCAAAGACAACACGTACACCATCTACAGTAATAATGTCTTTGATAGGTGGAAAATCTTTTGGTGGGTTCGCAAGAGACTTTTTTAATTCATCTATAATTTTAAACTTTCTTTCTTCAGTTGTATTAATGTTGATTTCATCTGTTGAAAAAAGTTGCGGAAGTTTTTCATATTCTTTGTCATAGTCAAAATGATTTGATACAAGTTCCAAAGCTCTTAATGTCGAATAGATAGCATCATCGTATCCGAAGTATCGATCATTAAAGAAAATATGTCCGCTTACTTCTGCAGCAAACGAGGCATTTGTTTCTTTGATCTTGACTTTGAGGTTGGAGTGTCCGGTTTTGTACATAATAGCTTTACCATAGGTATTGATCGTGTCATACATGATCTGAGAACATTTCACTTCTCCGATCACTGTTGGATCAGGGATAAATCTTGAGAAAAAGAGAGCGAGTATATCACCTTTGAAATTATATTTTTGGGAAAGAACAGCAATTCTGTCAGCATCGCCATCATAGGCGAAGCCCAAAGTATAGTTTCCGGTGTTAAGCTCATGTTTGATATCTTGCAAGGTTTCAACTTCACTTGGGTCAGGGTGATGGTTTGGGAATGTCCCGTCGGGCTCTTCATACATAATTTTCGCATTGATATTGAGTCTCTTAAGAATTTCACCCAAGACTGCGCCTGCTGCGCCGTTGCCGCAGTCAAAGATAAAAGAGTGATTTTTTAGGTTTAGATCTTTAAATTCATTTACAAGGTAATCAATATATTGTTGTTTTGCATCTATATCCATTGAAGTGGTGTTGTCAGGAATAGATATTTTATTTGAAAGAACTGTTTCCCCTAATGCATAAATATCATCACCAAAAAATGGCTGCTTGTCTATAGTGATCTTAAATCCATTATATTCCGGTGGATTATGGGATCCCGTTATCATAACGGAGGCAGAAGTATTTTTCCCATCAAAGGTTTTAAAGTTTGAAAAATAGTTCACCGGTGTGGGAACTAGACCCATAGTAAGAACTTCAACACCTGCATAATTAATACCGCTTATGAGCCACTCTGCAAGTTGAGGTGAATGTGTTCTTGCATCATATCCTACGGATATATATTTTGCATTAGGCATTTTTGACTTGACTTCAGAAGCAAAAAAATATCCTATCTTTTTTACAGTGTCTTCACTCAATTCTTTGCCAAAAATCCCACGAATATCATATTCTCTAAATATATTTTTTGTCATTGTTTTATTCCTTTGATTGCAGATTTTATAGTTTTTTTATCTAACAAAATAGAATTAGGGGCTTTAAATTTCCTCTTGGATAACATATTTATTGGTAAAAATGGTTTTTCATTCTTTTGTATAGCATTTAGATGCCAATGTCCCCAAGCTTCCCAATAGTCTAAACGCTGAGGAGACATGCCCAAGTCACAGTACCCTGTGTCAGAAGAAGTCATTAGGGAATCTGTTCTGTGCGCTCCAAATGACAGTGGCTCTTTTATACGTTTCACTCTTGTTCGACCAAAAATGAGTTTTAGACGTGCTATAAATTCACTATCAGCTCCAGTTCTTACACAATCCCAAATACCAGCATGTTTTAACACTTCATTTTTTTTAAACATAAGAGAGGAAGGATTTTGTCTCATAAGCGTATGAACTGGACGTGCATAATATTCTCCATCATCAGAAAGCCTAACCCATGATGATATTGTTGCAACTAGATAGCGATTTAGTAATAGTGGTCTTATCTGGCGTTCAATCTTTAGTGGATGTGACCAATCGTCAGAATCATGACAAGTAATAAAATGACCCTTTGCCTGTAATAGGGCTATATTTTTTGCTACATAGGTACCAACATTTTGCTTCAGTTGGATAAGTTTAACTCTTTTGTCTTTCTTTATCCATTCTTCAATTATATAGGTAGTGTCGTCATCACTGGCATCATCAACAATAATCAACTCAATATTTTTGTATGTTTGTTTCAATATAGATTCTATTGCTATATTGGCTCTCTCACCTGTTTTAAATGTTGTCATAATGATCGTGACTAGATCGCCTGTCGTTTCTTTATTCAGTTGACAGTCAATATTTAATGTACTCAAAGGTTTTGTTTTGTCTTTTAGTCGTAGTTTTGGAATGTTGTACATTAATAAATATATATTTAGTAATGTCAATTGTTTTTTAGGTTCTATATGTTTGGTTGCATTTGTAAAATATAAAAGCAATTCAGGATTTTTTCTATACTCTTTTCTTTGTATAGCAGTAGATAATAGCTTAAATGCTTTTTCATTTTCCCTAAGTTTTAAGAGTAGAGCAGTATATAGAGGTAAAGGTTTACTTCTCCCTTCAAGTAATGACAAGGCAAGTTTAGGTATATATGGTGCTAGAGCATCTGCTAATTTTATATTGTATCTTGAACAATTCATCCTTTTTTTATATAGCTTGAGTATTTTTTCTGATTCCTCAAGTTTTCCATATGCGGCCAAAGAAACACATTTCGCAAATAGACCACGACAAGATAGGGCATTATTTCCGTAAGAAGAAGCAGTTTTGTACATGCCCCGTTTATAATAGAACCAGACTCTATAATTTAATGATAATTTTTTAAATATGTATTGTATACGCTTTGAATTCATCATACCTTGCTAGTCGTTTCCAAATATGTCACGTGTATAAACTTTATTGATTACATCATCAAGAAGAGGATCATTTCTATTTACCACAATAACATCTGAAATTGTTTTAAACTCTTCAAGGTCTTTATAAACTAATGAATGAAAAAACTCATCAGCCTTTAATTTCGGTTATGCTCGATAGCAGCAGGGCGATAGACGTCGGCAGCAACCAGCATCGGATTCTTG
>CAZQOC010000158.1:1995-4094 GCA_964594745.1 uncultured Sulfurovum sp. | reverse complement strand
TTTATGCACACCAAAACATTTGCAGACATCATCCCCACAGCCAACTGGGCATATCCGGTACTCAAAGGTGCAACATTGCCCAAAGCATTTGACGCACTCTATAAACCTGAGAAGATGATGCTTATGGATGGCCAAACTGTGCAAGCCCAAAGAAAAGCCATCATCAACGAGTGGCTTGAAGCCATACAGAAGTAACAATGTTTAAGGGCTTGGTACGGTTTAAAAGTGCTGTATTGCCTGGGATTTTTGTCTCTTTTGCTCTGTTACTCTTTGCTTTTTTACTTTTTTTTACACTCTACAGCACACAGGAAGGAACGCTTTTTACACAACTGGACAGTCACATTTATGGACTACTTCGATTTACACTGTATCAGGCTTTTTTATCTACGGTATTATCGCTCATAGTAGGGGTGCTTTTGGCATGGGCTTTGGCACATCAGAGTCAGTTTAGGGGCAGAGGCTTACTTGTGGCACTTTTTTCCTCTTCGCTGGTGTTGCCGACACTCATTGTGGTTTTTGGGCTCATTGGTATTTTTGGACGTAACGGCACTATCAATCAGCTAAGCCTTTTTCTTTTTGACCACTCTTTTGGCTCATATATCTATGGTCTGGCTGGCATACTCTTGGCACACGTCTACCTGAATGCTTCTTTTGCAGCGCGTGCACTCCTGCATAGTTTTGAGTCCATCCCCAAAGAAAAATACAAACTGGCCAAATCTTTGAACTTTTCTGTTTTTGAGAGATTTCTATATGTAGAGTACCCGGCTTTGAGGTCTACGCTTTTGAGTATTGGTTCGACGATATTTTTACTCTGTTTCACTTCTTTTGCCGTCGTGTTGCTGCTGGGAGGAAGCCCAAGCTACAATACCTTGGAAGTTGCCATCTATGAAGCTGTGAGACTGGACTTTGATATAGGGTTGGCACTAAAGCTTGCACTCCTGCAGCTCAGTATCTCTGCAGTGCTTGTGATACTCTCTTCAGGCTTTCGAACAGGGCTTGCCAATCTAAAGACAAGCCATACGCATATTCCATGGAAAGAGGCAAAAATACCGAGGGTTATACAGTGGGTTGTCATTGGGGTGTTCACACTTTTTTTTGTTTTGCCTTTGGTGGTTATCGTTGTAGACGGTATAGGTGCGGACTTTGGGCGTATTTTTAAAGCACCATTGTTCATAAAGTCATTGTTTACCTCTATCTCTTTGGCGACTGTTTCGAGTCTCTTGACCGTCATCATCGCTTTGGCACTGAGTCAGGCAAGACGAAACTTGACGCTTTCAAGCAGACTTGGCAAAAACCCTTTTGCCAAAGTGCTGGATGGTATGGTTGCGTTCTCGGGCAATCTCTACTTGGCCATTCCCTCACTGGTCATGGGACTGGGTTTTTTCCTGCTGTACCAAAAGTATGATGGCTCGGAGGTACTTTGGGCGACTGCAGCACTTTTGAGTGCCAATGTACTGATGTCTCTGCCTTTTGCACTTTCTGTCCTTACTCCGGCTATGCACAAGACTGCACAGCGTTATGACAAGCTCAGTTTTTCACTGGGATTGACCAAACTGCAGCGGTGGGTGTATGTGGAGTATCCTTATTTAAAGTCGTCACTTGCGTATGTCTTTGCATTGGCTTTTTGTTTTTCTCTGGGAGATTTGGGTATCATAGCACTTTTTGGATCGGATGAGTTTTCTACGCTGCCTTGGTATTTGTATCAGCTTATGGGTTCATACAGGAACGAGGATGCCGCCGGAGTGGCTTTGGTGATGCTGGTGTTGGTTTTATTGGTGTTTGTATTGATACCTGCAATATTTAAAGATAAAATCGGTAAAGAATAATATCAGGGTATTGGCGATAGCCTAGGCATATTAATCATTGTCGTTCCGAACGCCCTTGAAAGCAGTGCGATTCGAGAGGAACGACGCTTTTTTTGCTTCGTTTTTTTCTAAAAAAAATGATGAGAGATACAAGGCCTCGAATGAAAAAAGAGGAAAGTAAAAAATTAGGAGAAATAGTGTTAACAGTAGAGAATATCACATATCAATACAAAAACACGGATAACCTCTACACCTACAATCTAGAAGTCAAACCCGCTGAAGTGGTAGCCATAC
>CAZQOC010000158.1:0-1895 GCA_964594745.1 uncultured Sulfurovum sp. | reverse complement strand
GATAACCTCTACACCTACAATCTAGAAGTCAAACCCGCTGAAGTGGTAGCCATACTAGGCCAAAGCGGTTCAGGAAAATCGACGCTATTGGACATTGTTGCAGGCTTCATAGAACCAAGTGCCGGATCCATAAAACTGGATAACCATGAACTGCTAGGGCTACCTGTAGAGAAGCGTCCCATCACCATCCTTTTTCAAAATCACAATCTCTTTGAGCACCTTACTGTACAGAAAAATATTTTATTGGGGGTGAACAAAACCCTAAAAGACAGTAACGAAGAGATAGAAAAAGTGCAAGCCATTCTCAAAGAAGTAGGGCTGGAGGAGTATGAGCATAAACTTGCCTCGGAGCTTTCAGGAGGTCAGCAGCAGCGTGTGGCACTGGCACGTGTGCTGATGAGAAGAGAGCCCATACTTTTGCTGGATGAGCCCTTTTCTGGACTGGATGATGCCACGCGTATTGAGATGCTTGAGCTTGTAGACAAGATCACCAAAGAAAATACACTGCATACCATTATGGTCACCCATGACACAGATGACTGTGAACGCATAGCCAACCATGTGTACAAAATGCAAAACCATACACTCATAAAACAATGAAAGAGCTACTCACAACCCATCCTTTTTTTGCAGATAAAAATTTAGAATCTTGTACCCTATTGGAAAATCAGGGTTATTGCAATGAGAACTATGTCGTGGTAGCTGATGGAGTGAAGTACATCGTCCGTAAACTTTTGCGTGACGACATAGACAGAGAGTTTGAGTGGAAGGTGCAGAACTTAGCCTTTAAAGAAGGGATAACAGCAGAGCCATTAGTGTTTGATAGAGAGAATGGGTTTATGGTGTTTGCATTCTTGGATGGGGTGCATAAGGGTATGGAAGTGGAGAGTTTACTCCCACGAGAAGCCATATGTAAAAGTGATGGTGGGACTAAAGTCTCCACTTCCGAAAGTGACCTAAAACAATTAGCCCAAACCTTACAAAAACTGCATCATATACACATAGATACGCAGCCCATAAAGTTGCAGATTGACAGCAGTATGATAGACAGTTACCCAAAAGAGTATGTCCTCTGCCATAATGACCTAAATCCGAAAAATATCTTTTTTTGCAAGACGCCCAAACTTATAGATTTTGAGTACGCAGGGGTGAATGACAGATACTTTGATCTGGCTAGTGTGTGTGTTGAGTTTGATCTTGATGAGAAACTCGAAAGGCGATTTTTAACAGTGTATTTTGATGAGGAAGCAATGCATCATGAAAAACTGGCAGCATACAAGGTGTACTATAAGGCAGTATGCAAAGCATGGTTCAATGATTTAGAGGGATAATCCATCTACATGTGACCATGTGAAGGCATCATTCCTCCACCTATATAGTGTGCTGTCATCGCATCCATGCTGGAGATGTGAGCCACAAGCCATTGAGGGACAACTTCTATAAAATACATTTTAAGTATTTTGATATCTCTGCTTTTTTTCCAAGCGTTAAATACTTCACGCATTTGCTGT
Organism: uncultured Sulfurovum sp.; assembly: GCA_964594745.1. GTDB lineage: Bacteria > Campylobacterota > Campylobacteria > Campylobacterales > Sulfurovaceae > Sulfurovum. The sequence continues at coordinate 384 of CAZQOC010000158.1, read as the reverse complement.
AAGGCCTGGTCATGTGCCTCTTTATGCATAGGATATGCAGGAAATTGAGATTCTATCATTTCTGTTTCTTCAGTTGTGAAATGCTCTACTGTGTGATCTATCCATTCTTGATAGAGTGAATCTATCTTGTCTGCATTGCTGGAATCTTTTTCAAAAGCAAGTATCTCTGCAAAAAGAGTATTGATGATATCAACCTCTTCGGCATGGGTATTGTTCATAAACTCTTGTGAGACCTGAGGTATATCTTCCGGTGAGAGCAGCATAGTGCGTCCTTTATATATATTTATACTATCATAGCCAAGAAATCACCTATAGGGATTGATATTTATCAAGGATTGGGACTATACTGGTATCTTATATTATTTATAAGAAATAAAGATATGT
>CAZQOC010000157.1:0-4100 GCA_964594745.1 uncultured Sulfurovum sp. | reverse complement strand
AGACAAGTGTTGATGCAAGTATTGAAAGTAATGCTGTTTTTTTCATAATGAATTTCCTTAATTTTAAATTGGAGTTAGAAGTATGCCAAACTATTTTTCATTTATGTGTAACATACATTACATAACTCAAATACATACAAACTACACAAGCCTATAGTATAGTCAATTAATAGGACAATAAAGTAATACTTCGTTCACACTAAAGTATTAAAATGTTATGTTTTAAACATAATTTTAAACAAGGATACTTAATGAATAAAATAAAATCAACTACAATAACACTTATGCTTGCAACTAGTCTAGCTATGGCAGGTGGAGATATTGAGCCACAAGAACCTCAAATAACACTTCCCGAAGTCATGGAAGAACCCATAACAGATAACTATTTTTACACTGGTTTAGCCTATAGCTATATGAAAATGGAAAATGACACACTCAATAAGAAAATCACTGGTAATGGCATTACTGCATTGGCAGGATATAAATTTCATTCCTATTTAGCAGTTGAAGGAAGATATACCGCCACATTAGGGGATCTGAGAGCAAATAATACAGATAATAATTGGGATATGTCAAATATCGCACTCTATTTAAAACCTCAATATGCATTCAACCAAATCACACTTTATGGTCTCTTGGGATATGGTCAAGTAGAGCTGGATGATGGAACAACACATTCTGAAAATTCTTTTCAATGGGGTCTAGGTGCAAACTTTTCAGCTACCGATGCCATTGATATATTTGTAGATTATACAAGACTTTATGATGATAAAGGTTTTGATGATTTATCTCCTAATAATGATTTTTCTGTGGATAATATAAATGTTGGTGTTTCGTATAATTTTTAAATGTAAGTCAAAATTTATGAACAAATTTCATCACATAAGCTTATAACTAAAAAATGTTGGTACAATTGGTACGAAGAAAGATGAGGTTCGAGTTCATCTATCGTGTGTTAAGTTTTATTGCTAGACCCCGAAAGACTCTCTCCGATTTTAGATTCCGCTTTTATAGGGACTCCTAGAAGTGTAAATTTACGGGTCAATAGCCCAAATAAGGTATAACAATGGCAGAATTAGTCAACGGTACAGTAAAATGGTTCAACGATGAAAAAGGGTACGGATTTATCCAACAAGAGAATGGTGGAGATGATGTATTTGTTCACTTTCGTCAAGTAAACAACGAAAATGGTGGACGTGTAACACTTGCTGAAGGTCAAGCAGTAACATTTGAAGTTGGTGAAGGTCAAAAAGGCCCACAAGCTGAAAACGTAACACCGTGTTAATCTAAAGTCTTGCAGGTTATTCCTGCAAGAACTCCTCTTTTATCTCCCCTCTTTTTCAATAACTCACTTTCAAATCTTTATCATAAGATATTTCAAACAATATTTCTATTTTTTTACTCTCATGGGCCGCTAAAGCTACATGTATTTCTATTTTCCCATTTTTACGTAGTTTATAATCAACATTTTTCTCAGATTTGACTGAGAGTAGTTTTGATTTTATCTCTTCTGTCGTTGATGTAGGTATACGGTCTATTACTGTTAAAGTTTTTGCTTTGTCAGATTTATTTGTGAGGGTAAGTGTAAACCCATCTTTCTTACGTGCAGTACCACCAAAGATACCTGTTTCACGTTCTTTTTGTACTATAGGCATACGTTGTAACTGTATATCTTCTTCTACTTTGGTATACAGGTTGTATCTGCCATCTCTATACTCCCCTATGGCATTTTCATTAAGTACTACATCAGAAGATTTTATCTTCCATCTATTTGTATCTATTTGGAACTTTGGTGCAAAAGAACACACATGAAAAGCTCTTGTATTTACATAAGGATAGGCACGTATATCACAACTTAAAGGTGCTTTCCATGTGAGTAACTTCACATCTAGAGGTTCACCAGAAGAAGGAAGCGTGAGGTTTTGTATTTTATATTCTCTAGCATCTTCATAGCTTGCAATTAGAGCAGAAGGTGTAGCTGCAGCACCATCAAGCATCATACTTTCTTCTGCCACCATAGCCATGTCTGCACGTGCATTTTTAAGCATAGACTTTTTATACATTCTTTTAGGTTTTGACACATACTTACTCACTATCCACGGATTAAAATGTATGGGATTGACATAAGGGTTAGAAGATCGATAATAAAAGTTTGCATCATCGGCTTGTATATCTATACCAGAACGATTTAAAATAGAAATATATTGTGTTACTTCTATCTCATTATCCTCCTTGATATTTGCTTCATAAAAGGTGGAAAAATGTATGCCATAAGGAATGGTCACTTCCACTTCACTTTGACATGCTTTTAACGTTTGTAAAGCTACCCTTCTAGGAGCTTGTTTTCTAAAGTTATTTTGTTCAATGTTTATCTCTTTTTTAAGCTTCAGCGCCAAGGTAGCAAGTCTTGCTTCTTCCTCTGCTGTGAGTTTTGCTGCATTGATCCATGCAGCAGCATCAAATGTATTTGGTTGTGGCAGGGAAATCAGTTGTTCTAACACTTTTATGTTCGCTTGAACTGACGCTTCTTTTGCTTCTAAATGTTCTACCTTTGTGAGAAGTTTACAGAGTCTCTCTTCAGAAGGGCAAAGACTCATTTCTCCAACAGGGAGTGCATTGCCCTTACATTTTACTTGTAAATTTTGTGCAAAGCCTATAAAATTTTGCTGTGCTTTGTAGGTATAAAATGTTTTATCTTGATACACTGCCAAAGATGAGGCATGAAGTATACCCGCACCTAAAAGTAGTGAAATTAGTGATTTTGAAAGTGTCATAATTATCCTTTTAATAGATTAAAAGATAATTATAGCCAATTATCGACTTTGATTGTTTTCTAGAGAATGAAGATAGTCTTGGTTTTTTACTTTCAAATAGTCATAAATTGCTTCAACCTCTTCATTAGTCAAGTAGTAGCGAGGCATTATTTTGTGGTAAGAACTTACAGATTTCAACATTTCATTTAATGTTTTTCTGCGGATATCTGCACCTTTGATAGCTTCTTTCCCATGTATATCTTGATAGGCAACAATGATTTTCCCTTCACCCGATGTTCCATGACACTCCGCACAACTCACACCCCTAGGATTACTGTATAGCATTTCACCATACTCATAATGAGAGATAAAACTCTCTTCGGAATATAGAAATAAAGGGAATAACAAACATAAATATCGCATGTATTTACTCTCCATAAACAATTTTTGATATAATACCTGAAAAATTTAAAGAGAGTATTTATGCAACTCATCGATGGAAAATCTCTAGCAAACAAAGTACATACTACAGTACATGAAGAGGTCGAACAACTCAAACAAGAAAAAAACATTGTCCCAGGACTTGCTGTTATACTTATTGGTGACGATCCTGCTAGTCATGCCTATGTAAAGATGAAAGCTAAAGCTTGTGAAAAAGTAGGTTTTTACTCTATTACACACAATATGCCAGACACTATCTCTCAAGACGAGATCATTGCAACTATTGAAATGATGAATAATAATCCTCGTATAGATGGAATACTCGTACAACTTCCGCTTCCAAAACATGTAGATACCGATAAAATCCTAGAAGTCATAGACCCAAGTAAAGATGTTGATGGTTTCCATGCCTATAATGTAGGTCGCTTAGTCACAAACCTAGATAGTTTTGTAGCCTGTACCCCACTTGGTGTTATGAAGATGTTTGAAGAGTATAACATCGAGCTAAAAGGACAAGATGTTTGTGTTGTGGGAGCTAGCAACATCGTAGGAAAACCCATGGCTGCCCTACTTTTAAATGCAGAAGCCACGGTCACTGTGACACACATACACACCAAAGACCTCAAATCTCATACCAGTAAAGCTGACATTGTTGTGGTAGGCGTAGGTGTTCCCGGGCTCATCAAAGAAGATATGGTTAAAGATGGTGCCATCGTAATAGACATTGGTATTAACCGTATAGAAGATGGCTCATTGGTTGGTGATGTAGACTTTAAAGCAGTGAGTCCTAAATGTTCTTACATTACACCTGTCCCAGGCGGGGTTGGACCAATGACCATTGCTATGTTACTTTCCAATACACTTAAAGCCGCAAAGGCAAGAGCATAATGAAAAACTTTTTCTCAG
>CAZQOC010000156.1:0-4122 GCA_964594745.1 uncultured Sulfurovum sp. | reverse complement strand
GTGTGTAAACCTCTCACACTATAAAAAACTTCAAAAACCTTCTAACCTTACACTTCCTTACACTCTTTTGTCATACTTCACTATATGCGGTGCCAAATATCTTGGCTTGTGATGTGAAATGATGAAAGGGAAAAAAGATGAATAGGTATATTTTTACTTTTATATTTACCATGACTACAATGATAATAGTTGGTTGTGGTGGAGGTGGTGACAGTAAAGAAGAAGTTGTTAAGGATGCTACTTACTATAAGAAGGTATATGAGGACTACACTTCTATTAAGTCACTTAATACAGAGAAATCAACACTGTTTACACTGGATTCACTAGAAAAATCTTTAGATGAACTCAATGTTACAGGACTTGGTGATACAGAGAAAACACTCTTTGTTGAACAGTTTAAAAGTAATCTGGAATCGAAGGTAGCAAATAGTGCTGCATATAGCATAAGCAATAAAACAGCGATTATTTTGCCAAATGACAAGGAGAGTGCTTATACTGTGAATGGTAATATAGGTATAGATCTTTCCAGTGAACTTACTGATGCTTGGGAAACTATCAGTAATTGTTGTGAAGAGGAAGAACCACCACCTATCATCGTCATTGAGTTTATAGCAAACCTCGAAGACTTAGCAGATGTAGATGATGATAACGATACACAGCCATTTGTCACAGTACTGCCTGATGCATCTGAAGAGATAAAGTCCATAGAGAATGTAGAACTTAATGATATGTTTTACGGTGGAAGTTTTGTTGATGTCCAAATGCTCAAAGAGGAGTTTGGGACAGCAGTCGACGAGAATGTGAAGTAAGGGGGAAGAGATGTCTGATATATTTAAAATGATAGTCATTCGCCCACCAGAGTTGTTGTCACAAAAAAAGATGGATTCCATCGCACATTTTACACATACAGAAAACATACAATCAGAAAGATTTAAGAAGTGGAGTGAATTAGGAAATACTCAAAACAAGAAAGAACTTCATGCATCAATGAAGAGTTTTATTGAGCAAAAAAATACATGGAAAGATATAAATGAGTTTCCGAAACCTTTTATGCAATTACTTCAATATGCTGATTATCATGCTTATGACTTTTCTTTAGAAGAGTTTAGTCACTATGCAACAAAGGAAAATTTAATTAAAATTTTTGGGGAAGGATTTTTAAGTGGAAAAATATCAACCAAAAGCCTTTATTTAGATATAAAAACTAAGTTAGAAGATATTCTTCTAGCGCAAATGACATTAGGTAAAAAAACACCCCAAAACTATAATGTATCTAATGCGCTTTTAACGTTGGAATTATGTAAGAAAATATTGGTAACCTTTGATAGAAAAGATCCTCAGGTAAATGTAAAAAAGCATTATAAAAAACCATTAGTAGTTGATGCACGCACTATCTTTTTTGATCCTTGCCAAGTGATTGATTCAGATTCTGTACCTATAGAAAGTCATAGTGATTCAGCAACAAAACAGAGAAATATCACTGATGATGATTGTGAGTGTTTATGTGAACAAGAGTGTATTGAACAAAGCACATGTTGTGATCATGAAATCATACCTTACCTTGCAGAACTATATGTTGTTAAAGATGAGGTAAGGGGCTATGAGCCGGGTGAAATCTCATATATAGAAAATATCATGAAAGATGAGATAAGAGTTCGCAAGCATCGGCATCTTCAGCGCGAGGAACTTTACACCGAACAAGAAGAAGAGGTAAATACATTTGAAGAAAAAGAGTTTCAAACAGATGAGCAGTTTTCTGTACATAAAGAAGTGGATAAAGTCATAGAAAAAGAGCTTTCATTGGATGCAGGGGCGAGTTATAAATATGGAGGTGAAAAAGGGTATTCTGCCACTGTATCGTTTGATGCAAGCAGTAATACTGCCAAAAAAGATGCTAGGAAGCTGGTACAAGACAAATCAAAACAGGTGATAGAAAAAGCTATCTCACGTGTGGAGAAAAAAGTCCGCTCTTTAGCCACAAGAAAACTCATCAACGAAACAGAAGAGAAAAATAAACATGTCTTTGGTGGTGAGACAGGTGCTGTAGGAGACATGTCTAGACAGTTTTACTATGTCAATCAAGTAAGAAAAGCACAAGTATACAGTTATGGTGTACGACAGATAATAGACCTCACACTTCCTGAACCTGCAACATTGTTTAAGCGTTTACTAGAAATACCATTTGAGGGAATTAATCCCGGTGAATTTATATTAAAGAAACCAAATTGTAATGAAATAAATAGGGATGATTACCAGAGTTTAGGTAAAGTGTATGGACAAAATAATCTACCTGAACCACCTGAAAAAGCTCAAGATATACATCAATATCATGCTCTATCCAGAGAGGTTCCAAAAAATGGAAACAAAACATTTAGTGATGACTTAGTAGAAATCCCACCAGGATATACTGCTATTAAAATGCAAATCAAAGATTGTTCTGTCACTATGCACCGTAGAAGACCTTTTCATAGAGTTAATATAAAACTTGGCGGAGGTAAGGTAGAAATAGCTAGAGGGGATAATAAGGACGAAAATTATCATACGTGTTCTTCAAGCATTAATGTAACAGGTAATACAAATTTTACAATCACGACTTTGAGATTAAAAGACTATAACTTAACAATAATTTTGACTTTAAAAGCTGATCCAGTAGATTTAACAGAATGGAGGGAAGAAGTCTGTGAATTATTGACTGAAGGTTATGAGAAAAAACGTGAAGAACATTTAGCACTTGTAGAAGCATACAAGAAAGAAAAAGAAGCTTACGAACAAAAGCAACAAGAGCTAAGAAGACAAAAATATAACCAGCATCCTTTTGTGATGTCTGAAATTATCAAAGAACAGCTTCAACAAGCAGTGATTTCGTATATCACATGTCAGTATTTTGATGATAATAATGCGATGAAAAATAAGGTTAAACCGTGTGGATTTCCACAGATAGATATCAAAGAAGCAAAAAAAGAAGGAGAGCTTGTACGATTTTTTGAGAATGCATTTGAATGGAAATTTATGAACTATGTACTCTATCCATATTTTTGGGGTAGAAAATGTACATGGAAGGATAATATACAAGATGAAGGCTCTAACAATAGTTTATTTACCAAGTTTTTAGAAGCAGGTTCAGCAAGAATAAGCATATCGGTGCGACCAGGGTTTGAGGAGTTAGTTAACTACTACCTTAAACATCGTAAGATATGGGGTTATGATGGAACGATACCGACTTCTGGTCCAGGATTTTTACCTATCATCCAAGAGCTCAAAGAGAGCAAAGATAACTTCAATGCAGATAGAGAAGGGTATCTTACTTGGGATGCAAGTTTAGGAAGGCAAGATCATTATCAGATAAATATCAAACAGATACATCCGGTGCCAAGTAAATTTTGTTTGAACGGGCAATTAAATTAAGTTGATCTTAAAAGCTGAAGAAAATTCACACAAAAATGAGATTAGTTTAGCACCGGGAGAAAATTATGGTTGAAGACGTAAAGCAAGGCTTCTTTGCAGATTGGAACAATCTGGATGCAGAAAAATATCTGCGTTTGGACTACTATTTTGAGACAACGGCAGATCCGGAGGGGGGCGGCAGCTCATCTGTGTCAAGAGCAGTCAACAGCTCAGTGGAAACGGGTTGGAGTTGATGAAGATTTGCGTGACCGATTTGGTGCGAAGGTGATTGATTTGGTTGTAGAACAAACGCTGACCAACCAAGTTATCCCGATTTAGCTACAGAGAGTAAAAAATCATACGGTTGCCATGTTAAAATTGCCCATCCTCATGAAAGCTTCGGACCCAAAATACCTAACCTGCTGACGGCAGTTGGCGGTGAGGGCGCGTTTCACTCTCCCGACATCTCCACAATTAAACTACTGGATATAGAATTTCCGGAAAGTTTCTTGCAACACTTTGAAGGCCCCAAATTTGGTGTTGATGGATTGCGTGACATGTTGGATGTATATGACCGCCCCTTGTTTTTTGGGGTAATCAAGCCAAACATCGGACTTGCACCAGACCCTTTTGCCGAATTAGCCTATCAAGGTTGGTTGGGAGGATTGGACATTGCCCAAGATGATGAAATGTTAGGCGATGTTTCATGGTCGCCATTGCGTGAGCGAGCGGCGGAGT
>CAZQOC010000155.1:0-4130 GCA_964594745.1 uncultured Sulfurovum sp. | reverse complement strand
CCCATTTATACTTTTTAGCGACCAAGGGAAAATACTCTACCTAAACAATGCAGCAGAGATTCTTTTTGGGTATGTTACAAAAAAAGAGCTCTATGACATTACACTCTCCTATGCACCGCAAAGTTTTGGATATAAGACAACACAACTCTCACTTGCCTATGATTCTTTTTTATTTCATGCCATCACTATAGGGTATGAGAATGAGGAACAGATCTCGTTAAGACTTTACAATAGACCACGTGCAGAACCTACGCGAAAAATCGAAACCGATAAGTTCATTACCACAGATATGAATATTTTACTTGAAGCAAATATTGCACTTTTTAAAACCAAAAACAGCAATCCTCTTAGACTCTTAACTGATCAGGATTTACCTCCATGCAAAATAGATCAAAACAATGTTTCAAAACTTTTACGTAAAACACTTAATGCTTTTAGATCATCTGACTCTATAGATATTTCACTCAAACTCCTTATCGGTCAACATATTATCATTGAAGGGAAAAAAGAATCCATCGTGCAACTATGCGTAAAAGCAAATGGACGCTACAGCGAAGATGATGATGAGATACAGACACTTGCTGCGCAAAGTCAGATTAAACCACTTCTCAAAGAACATACGATTACACTTGAAATTCCACTTATCACTTGATTGATTAAAAATTAATCAATCATTTGCTATCTTCAACAATCAATCATGTTATTCTATGTTTGTAAATTAACACAAAGGAATTAGCATGAAATTAAAACTTTCAGCTCTTATGGCATTGTTCTTGCCGATCTTCGCAATCGCAGAAGATAAACTAGACACAGGGGACACAGCATGGATGATGATGTCTACAGCACTCGTATTGCTTATGACACCAGCAGGTTTGGCACTCTTTTATGGTGGTATGACAAGATCTAAAAACGTACTTAACACGTATGCAATGGTAATGGGTGCCTTTATACTGGCAATGGTGGTATGGATTTTTGCGGGATACTCTATCGCGTTTGGTACAAATGAAAGTGCATCACTTCAAAGCTTCTTTGGTGGTTTTGGAAATGTAATGTTAAGTGGTATTAAATGGACAGATCTTTCTGGCTCTTACCCTACCTATGTATTTGTTGCATTCCAAGGTACATTTGCTGCGATTACAGTCGCTATTGCATCTGGTTCTGTCATCGGTCGTATGAAATTCTCTACATGGATGGTGGTTGTTGCACTATGGGGTCTTATAGTGTATGCGCCTATTACTCACATGGTATGGGGTGGAGACGGTGCACTTCTTTTTGATGCTGGTGCACTTGACTTTGCCGGTGGTACTGTTGTACACATGAACGGTGGTTTGGCTGGTCTTGTTCTTGCTATCTTGGTAGGTAAAAGAGCGGGTTACCCTAAACAAGCGATGAAACCTTACAGCATCTTGCTTACTGCTGTTGGGGCAGCACTCTTATGGTTTGGTTGGTATGGATTTAATGCCGGTTCAGCATTTGGAGCAAATGCAGTAGCTGGTGTAGCTTTACTTACTACGACTGTTGCCACAGCTGCAGCTGGTCTTACATGGATGTTCATCGAGTGGTTTGTGTTTAAAAAACCTACACTCCTTGGAATTGCATCAGGTATCGTAGCTGGTCTTGTTGCTATTACACCTGCTGCAGGATTTGTTTCTGTAGGTGGTGCATTCATCGTAGGTATCGGCGGTTCAGTGGTTGGTTTCTTCGGTGTTGTTGTATTGAAAAAAATGTTCAAATACGATGACTCTTTAGATGCATTTGGTATCCACTTCCTTGCAGGTCTTTGGGGTGCACTTATGACAGGTGTACTTGCACTGAATGATAAAGATCTTCTTTGGGACGGACCAATGAAAGAGTCTGGAGACAGACTAGGTCAATTTATGGTTCAACTTGAGTCTGTAGGTGTGGTGGCACTCTGGACACTCATCGGTACTGTTGTGGTTTACTACATTGCTTCTGCCCTCACTGGTGGTGCGAGAGTAGATGCTGAGACGGAAGAAATCGGTCTTGATGAAACACTACATGGTGAAAAAGTGACTAACGCATAAGCGTAGTCACTTGACATAATATAAAGGATTATTAATGAAAAAAATTGAAGCAATTATCAAACCATTCAAACTTGAAGACGTCAAAGACGCTCTCGTTGAGGCAGGTATCGAAGGTATGACTGTCTCTGAAGTAAAAGGTTACGGAAGACAACAAGGTCACTCAGAACTCTACAGAGGAGCGGAATATGTGGTAGAGTTTATCCCTAAAATCAAGATAGAAATTGTAGTAAGCTCTGAAGAGTATGCCAATATCGCGATTAAAGCCATACAGGAAAATGCTAAGACCGGTAAAATCGGTGATGGTAAAATCTTTGTATCTGATATCTCAAAAACAATTCGTATCAGAACAGATGAGGAAGATGCAGAAGCACTTTAATCTCTTTAGAAAACAAGGAAAGTTTCCTTGTTTTCTTTCTATTGATTATTTTTTAATCAATTTTATCTCTCACATTTCCCATTAATCCCCTACACTGCTTAATTTTAAAACAATATTTACTTTCAATCATTTTTCATAACTGCTATACTCTCTGAAATAAATACATTATTAGGAATCTACAATGGAAATGAATTACATTATCGATACTTTTTTTGCTATCTTTGCTATGACCCTCATCATCTTTATGGTGCCAGGGTTTGCTATGCTGGAAGCTGGACTCGTACGTACAAAAAATGTCACATCAGTCTTAACGGTCAATGTGATGATCTACGCTGTCGCCTCTTTGTCTTTTTTGCTCATAGGGTATGAATACGCTTTTGGTAGCTGGGATCATCAAGATGGCATGAGCAAATGGGCATTTTTTATGTTCCAAATGGCTTTTGTAGGTAAAGTAGTCAATATTATGTCCGGTGGGGTCAGTGAACGTTCACGTATCTTACCTCTGGCTATCTTTACTATTGTTGTGGGAGCATTTATCTACCCTACTATCGTCAATCTTACATGGGGAGCAAACTTTTTATCTGGTACAGCTTTGGATATCTCAGGGCTTTCCGATCTTGCAGGCTCAACCGTCATCCACTCTACTGGAGGCTGGGCACTGCTTGCTGCCATCCTCATAATGGGAGCTAGACGAGGAAGATTTAGTAAAACGGGTCACATACGTGTCATCCCTGCATCGAATATCCCATTGGTAACACTGGGTGCATTACTCTTATGGATAGGATGGCTTGGATTTAACGGAGGCTCTGTTGGTACCATATCATCCAAAGAGAATGCTGATGCTGTAGCATTGACGATTATGAATACCAATACTGCGGGTCTTGCTGGTGCTATCATAGGATGGTTACTTACCTATTTTAGATATAAAAAATTCGATATTACCATGATACTCAATGGTGCACTGGGTGGTCTCGTGGCTGTCACAGCAGGACCGCAACTGTATGATATACACACACCTATACTTATTGGGGCGATAGGTGGTACTTTGGTAGTCTTGTTTGTCCCTATTTTTGATAAACTAAAACTAGATGACCCTGTAGGGGCGCTTTCAGTACACTTGGTCAATGGTATCTGGGGAACTCTTGCTGTGGGTATTTTTGTAGACTCAGTAAGTATCTGGACACAATTAAAAGGTATAATTATAGTTGGAATTATTGTATTTCCACTATCATGGATTATTATCTTTACTATCAACAAATTCTTTACGCTTACAGCAAGTGATGATGAACAACTAGAAGGTATAGATGCCATAGAGTGTGGTATAGAATCATACCCTGAATTTAAACGTAGTATTTAAGGAGACATAGTATGAAAAAAATAGAAGCAATTATCAAGCCATTTAAACTAGAAGATGTAAAAGATGCGCTCGTTGAAGCAGGTATCGAAGGTATGACCGTCTCAGAAGTAAAAGGGTACGGAAGACAACAGGGACACTCCGAGCTCTACAGAGGTGCAGAGTATATTGTCGAGTTCATCCCAAAAGTCAAAATAGAAATCGTCGTAAGTAGTGATGAGTACTTAAACAAAGCGATTGAAGCGATTAAAGAAAATGCAAAAACTGGTAAAATTGGCGATGGTAAGATATTTGTATCAGACATCTCCAAAACCATCCGTATCCGTACAGATGAAGAGGACGAAGAGGCACTATA
>CAZQOC010000154.1:0-4158 GCA_964594745.1 uncultured Sulfurovum sp. | reverse complement strand
AGCTTAGGAATACGAAGAGTTTGGAAATTGCGAACTTTTAAGGACACTATCCATATTGTACATAAAGTAACCATAATTTTATATATAATTTAATCATTTGTTTACTATATTAGAGAAATCTTTTAGCATCATTATATAAAATTGAATAGAAAATACATAAGAGTAATTTTTACAAAATTACATTCCAACATCTTAAAAGGTCCACTAAAAGATGTTAGAATGATGTATATTTTGAGTATGAATATACATCATTCTAGCATGGGACTTACATTGCAAAGGGTAAATACTAATGCCCATTAGTTACATTCATTATCAACACCCCACCCTTTTTATCTTCATGAAAAAATCACCAAAGGCCTTCCAAAAGGAACTTTTGCTTTTCTTGACAATGCCCAAAGAACTTCATAATTTGGTGGGAACTTTGGGAACCATCCATCACCATCAGTAAAGTAAAGCAGCATAGTGTTCATAGGCAAATGGGCATCTATATAATCAAAGACAGGCCGGTAGTCTGTCCCTCCCCCTCCTTTAAGTGGGAAGTCCATTTTCTCTCCACCTTGAAAAGTATAATGGGCATGTACCCTTGCATCTGCAATAATGAGCTCTATCTGTACAGTAGGGAAATTTTGCATGATAACTTTAAACTCTTCCATAAATGCTCCCAAAAGTTCATCATTAATTGAGCCGGAAGTATCGATCGCTACAGCAAGACTTAAGGTATCACTCGTGAGCGAAGGCAATATAAAACCACGGTGAATATGTTTTTTATTGGGTGGCATAAAGGCATAATTGTTACGCATGTGCCGGTTGATTGCATTATAGAGTTCAAAACGCCAGTCAATATCATTGGCTTTTACTTTTTTAGACAATCGGTTAAAACCTGAAGGCATTGCACTTTTACGTTGTGCCAGTTCTTGGGAGAGTGAAGCAGCATACTGCCATTGAGATTCTGTTTCAGGGTCAAGTTCATCTTCAATGTTCTCAAGATTGTTGAAAACACCTGTCTCTTCGCTCACTTCAGTATTGTTTGATGAATTGACTGCCAGGTTATCATTGGGTATGACATTTTCGTCATCAAATGCATCATCTATAGCACCAAAATGTGCTTCTTTCAGTAGATCATATATCTCCTCTGCATACATTCCACGATACTCTTCATTAAAATTGGCACCTTGAGGTATGTTTAGACCATTGTCATAAAGCATATTATTGATTGCATAATCAGTTGCGAGTTGCCAAAGTGAACCACGACGATGCAGTTGGCGCTGCTGATGTGCAAGTATATGATGCATCACACAGTTTGTCATTATAAACATTAGCTCTTCTGTATTTAGACTGGAGATAAATTCTGGATTGTATAAAAACCTTATACCATTGCTTGCATAGGCACGAATATCTCCACTACTCTCATGTTTAAGTCTTGATGCAAGCATTCCAAAGTAAGGATGTTGAAGGGTCAACTGACTTTTTGCTTTGAGTAAAAGTTTATCTGTCTGCATTAATGTAGTAAAGTGTTGAATTTCCGCATCCATAATGTCCAACTCTCTACATGGTCCAATTCTATGTTACGTTCTCTTAGATCCTGAATGATCATCACAGCAAATTCTCCGGGAAGCCCTAAACTATACGTGATAAGATTATTAAGCTTTTTAGTACTGGTATAATCATCGATCCGTATAGAGAGTGCTGTACATAAGACATGCAGAGTGGAAGCCTCAGTAGGGATCTCGGTAGTAGTGCCATCAAGTATCCCTTCTACATCAGGTAAGCTGCCTGCCACAGCCCTGAAACCCAGGAACGATGCTGCCAATTCTTCTCCAATCGCTCCGGAGACCAGTGGCATGATGAGATCTTCATCAGGTTGAGAAAGAAGTATCTCATGCACATATTCCCATGTACGAGGTGTAGCAAAGGATCGACTCTCATCTTGAGTATTAAATGCAAACAGTGCATCAGGTCGATGTCCTATAAATGAGATGATGGTCACATCAATGCCGGCACCTATCGCCCAGTTACGCCACTCTTCCACATTTGCTTCCATTTCCAAATGTACAAAACGGTTTGCCAATGGTGATGCCATACGAAACACGACTCCACGGTCACTTTCACGATTACCTGCAGCGACGATGGACCATCCATCCGGTAATTTATACTCACCTATCTTTCTATCAAGGATCAGCTGATAGGCTGATGCCTGTACCATAGGAGCTGCCGTATTGAGTTCGTCTAAAAAAAGAATACCCTTTTCATCACTTCCGTCCGGTAAGAATGATGGAGGAGCCCATGCAGCAGTATCTTCTTTGGTGTTAAAAAACGGTATACCCCTCAGATCTGTCGGATCCAACAAAGAGAGTCTCAGGTCAATACAGCTGATACCTTGTTCTTCAGCAATCTGTGAAACAATGGATGATTTACCGATACCCGGGGGACCCCATAAAAAGACAGGTACTTTTCTTTCACATAAATATTCTAATGATCGCTTGGCACTTTGGGGATTCATACTATTCCTTCATATTTGTCTACTATAGCCCATGAGTGCAATTATGATGCGAAGAGCCATATATAGTTTGTTAAACAGTTCTAGGAAAAGCGCTAATAAAACCCTGTGAATAGAAAAAAATAGTAACATGCCCCCATCTCGAACAAAACTTGCATTAAGAAAAATATATTTCAATTTCTTTAAAGGATCACACTATGCGTGTCTATCTCGATAATAATGCAACAACAAAAATCGACCCTATGGTAGCTGTAAAGATGCAGCCGTTTCTAAGTGAACTCTATGGAAACCCAAACTCTCTACACCAATATGGTATAGAGGTACGTCCCTACCTTAACGAAGCCTTGGGCTCTATGTATGATGCACTGAATGCTCCCGATGAAGACGATATACTCATCACCTCTTGTGCGACTGAGAGTAACAATACCGTCCTTAAAGGGATCTACTTCAAACATATTTTGAAAAATCCTGAAAAAAATCATATCATCACCACTTCGGTGGAACATCCTTGTATCCTTGATACGCTGCACTTTCTAAGTGAAAATGATCTAGTAGAAGTGACTTACATCGATGTTGATGAACATGGTGGTATTAAGGCAGAAGATATTAAAGCAGCGGTGACAGACAAAACCATACTCATCACGATGATGTGGGCGAACAATGAAACAGGGATGATCTTTCCTGTTGAAGAGATCAGTGCATTTGCAAAAGAAAACGGTATCTTATTCCATACAGATGCGGTACAGGCCATCGGTAAACTGCCTATTGACCTTAAAAAAGTCGATGTTGATTACCTTACTTTCTCTGCACATAAATTCCATGGGCCTAAAGGTGTGGGCGGACTTTACGTGAAAAAAGGTAAAGCATTGCCAAACCTTCTGCATGGCGGAGAGCAAATGGGTGGTAAACGTGCAGGTACACTCAATGTAGCGTTTATTGTCGGTATGGGTCTGGCTATGAAACAGGCTGCAAACCATGTAGAGAAAATGAACACTGATGTACGTCGTCTAAGAGACAAACTCGAAGATGCACTTGCACAAATACCTGATAGTATCATTGTCGGTCCACGTGATGAACGTACACCCAATACCCTTCTTATCTCACTACGAGGCATAGAGGGTGAGTCTATGTTATGGGATCTGAACAAAGCAGGTATTGCAGCCTCTACCGGTAGTGCCTGTGCGTCTGAGTCACTTGAAGCAAACCCTGTCATGAGTGCCATCGGGGAAGACCCTGAGCTTGCACATACTGCTATGCGTCTGAGTCTTTCACGCTTTACCACTGAAGAAGAAATAGACTATACGATAGACGTATTTAAAAAAGCGGTTGATCGTTTACGTTCTATCTCTTCTACATATGCTTACACCAATGAAGTAGGTTAATGAGAAAGATTCGTAATGTCACCAATGAAGAGCTTACTGCGCTGAAAGCTCTTTGTCAATGGGATGAACACATCGCAAAAACACTTCAACCAGATACTAAGTTACTCTGGATACACAACCGTCGCAAAAAATATACTTCGCTCCAACAAGATGATACACGACTGATACGCACGGTAAAGATCAAGAAGATTGATGCATACGAGATTACTACCGATTTTGGAAGGTACGCACTTGAAAGCGGACGTAATGTACATGATGCCTGTGGGTGTAAGCGCTTTT
>CAZQOC010000153.1:0-4167 GCA_964594745.1 uncultured Sulfurovum sp. | reverse complement strand
GCACGGGTTGCCGATGCTCGTAGTTGGCAGAAAAGGCAACAATACACTCATAGAAGAGAATATTACTCAACCATTTCGTAAAAAATATGGGAATGATACCGCAAGTAAAAATAAAGCGATGTTGAGCATGATAAAAAGGTTAAAAGCCGGAGGCAATGTCGGTATACTGATTGACCAAAAGGCAGGCGGGTCTAACAGTGTTAAAGTTGATTTCTTTGGGAGATTTGCAGAAACTACAACGTCGATCGCTATGTTGAAGCAGAAGTTTAATCCTAAAATAGTTCCATGCTTCATTGCAAGGGTTGAAGACGGGAAATATAGAATTTTTATAAAAGACGCCATTGATTATATTGCGAATGAAGAGCAGGATGATGAAAAAAAACTTGAGAAAATGACTGCCAGATATAATGAAGTCATGGAGTCAATGATCAGAGAATATCCTGCACAGTGGTTTTGGATGCACAACAGATGGCGTCTATGAGTAGGGTGCTTATACTCAGTGATGGGCGTATGGGGCATGTCAATCAGTCTTTGGCATTTGCAAAATATTTGAACCTCTCTTA
Source organism: uncultured Sulfurovum sp. (assembly GCA_964594745.1). Taxonomy (GTDB): domain Bacteria; phylum Campylobacterota; class Campylobacteria; order Campylobacterales; family Sulfurovaceae; genus Sulfurovum. Next base: position 3,604 of record CAZQOC010000153.1, on the reverse strand, counting down.
TGATGTGATCGAGGTTCAATTTAAAAACAAATTCTATAAGGCATTATCGTATGTATTTGATAATTTGGGGTTAAGTTTTAAAGCATTGTTTAAAGCAAATGTAACCAAAAACTATGAGATGGTCATAGGTGCGGGTTCAAGAACGTATTATGCGACAAAGGTGCTGGCCAGGCAGATGAATGCAAAGTCGGTAGCCATGATGTTACCCAAAGGGTACCGATTGGATTTTGATATTATTTTTGCACAAAGTCATGACAATCCCCTTAAAAAGGATAACATCATTGAAGTTCCTGCGAATTTTGCCTATGTGCAGCCAGCAGGCATTTACAGAGCAGAAGGAAAAGCCATTGGCGTAGTGATTGGAGGAGACAATAAAGTGTTTCAAACCTCGGTAGAGAACCTGAAAAAACAATTAGATTTTATACAAAAACATTATTCTGGTTATGAAATTGCAATTACAACCTCACCTCGCACATCGAAAGAAGTAGAAAAATTAGTAGAGTCCTTTCATTTTGATTATGAAGTTGTCTTTTCAAAAAAACCTATCAACCCCATCCCTGATTTTTTAGAGCAGTGCGAGACCGTATTTGTCACCGCAGACAGTACATCAATGATATCTGAGGCAGTTTCGTATGGACAATGCAATGTGGTTGTCTTGCCTTTAGAACATAAAAAAGAGAGTAAGTTCTCAAAGTTCATTCGCTCATTGGCACAAAAGGGCTATGTCCATATATTTGATGGGACAATAGAAAAGAAAAATAAAAAAATTGATTTTATGCAGTATATACCAAAGGCAACTTTATGAGAATTGTACAACTTTTACCGGAACTGAATGAGGGTGGTGTAGAACGTGGTACCATGGAACTGAGTCGAGAACTTGTGAAACTTGGTCATGAAAGCATTGTGATCAGTGCAGGTGGAAAACTGGTTAAGCAGATTGAAGAAGATGGGGGGAAACATATTACATTTGATGTGTGCTCCAAAAATATTTTGACCGCACCATTTCGCATATTCAAGTTAAGACAGGTATTAAAAAAATTAGAGCCAGATATACTTCATGCCAGAAGTCGAGTCCCTGCTTGGTTAACCTATTTGGCTAACAAGAAGTTGCATTTCCCCTTTGTTACTACGGTGCATGGACTGAATAGTATTAATGCATATAGTAAAGTCATGACCAAGGGGGACAAAGTAATAACTGTGAGTGAGGTGGTTAGAGATTATATTATCAAAGGGTATGGTGTTGATAAAAATAAAATCACTGTCATTCAAAGAGGTGTTGATACGAAAAAGTTTTCTGAAGATACTATAGATAGAAGTTTTATAGAAGATTTCCTTCACAAATATGGGCTAAAGGATAAATTTATTGTTACAAGTGTGGGAAGAGTCACATGGTTAAAAGACTATGAAACTTTTATTAAATCCATTGCCTTGGTAAAAAAATACATACCGAATATTGTAGGGTTGATCGTTGGTGGAGTTAGAGAAGATAAGACAGAATATTATGATAGTCTAAAGCAATTAGCAATACAGGAAGGAGTAGAAGAACAGATTATTTTTACAGGTAGCCAGACAAAGATTGCTGAAGTATATGCACTGAGTGATATTTTGGTAAATGCATCGTTGAAAATGGGTAATGTTGCGCGCACAGTGACGGAGTCATTGATGATGGATACACCAGTGATTGCTACAACTTTTGAAGGCTTAAATAATCTTATAGAAGATGGACTGAATGGAGCCATCATAGAAACACAAAATGTAGAAGATTTGGCAGAAAAAATTAAACTTTTACATGATGAGATGCCAAAAAATGTTAAAGAGACTTTACCGTATGAGTTTACGCTTGATGCTTTAGTAGAAAATACCATTAAAGTTTATAGTACTTTAATAGGAAAAAATCCATGAAAATATTACATTTTATTGCATCTAAGGGACTTGGAAGAGGTGAAGCCTATATTGATCTTGTGAATGAATTATGTAAACATATTGATATTATTTTACTCATTCCCAAAAATGCACTTTATAAAGAACGAATAGCAAAAAATATAAAAGTCATTGAGTATAGTGCATTGAATAGCAGAAAAAACCCTTTGCTATTAATGGAGATATTATGGAAAATAAAAAAAGAAAAACCTGATATAGTACATACACATTTTGCTAAAGCATCTGAAATATTTTATTTTGTTAACAAATTTTTACAATTACCGCATGTTGCAACAAAGCATAACCCCAGAAAAGGAAAAATTTATAATAAAATTCCGAATGTTATTGCTGTCTCAAAAGCTGTAAGAGAGAGCATATCAAACGATAACGTAAAAATTATCTACAATGGCATTAAGCAAGAACAGGTCAGTTCATCAAACAAAAACAATATATTTACTATTTTGGCAGTGGGGAGATTAGATAAGATAAAAGGTTTTGATATACTCATCGGGGAATGCGCTAAGCTTGATTTTTTATTTCAGTTGCAAATAGTCGGCGAGGGTGAGGAGAGAAAAAATTTAGAGACTCTGATTCGTAAATTAAATCTTGAAGACAAGGTGACGCTTATGGGTTTCAGGAAGGATATTCCTCAGATTATGTCAAATTCAAATATGGTGATAATGAGTTCTCATAGTGAAGGTTTTAGTTTGGTAATGATTGAAGCATTATTTTATGCAAAATTATTTATTTCTACAAAAGTAAGTGGTGCAACCGAGATTTTAGATGAAAAATTTTTGATTGATGGTTTCCATATATCCGATAAACTTAATAAGATATATAAAAGAGAAGAAGAATTTATAAATGATTTTTCGCTTTTTAGTGATAGAATAAAAGATCAATTTCGTCTTGAAAATATATCTCAAACATATATATCATATTATAAACGTTTTTTGAAAAGGAATTTTTAGATGAAAAGTAATCCTTTAGTATCTATTATTATGCCCGTATATAATTCAGAAGCATATCTTGAAGAAGCGATACATTCTATTTTAGATCAAACATATCAAAATATTCAATTGATTATTATCGATGATTGTTCTATAGACAACAGTTTTCATATCATCTCAACTATATCTTCTTCCAAAATAGAGTTATATAAAAATGAAAAAAATATGGGAGTGAGCGCTACTAGAAACAAAGGCATTACCTTGGCCAAAGGGAAATATATCGCGCTAATGGATGCTGATGATATTTCTCTACCCCAAAGAATAGCATCACAGGTTGATTTTATGGAGGCCAATCCACATGTGGGACTTGCAAGTTCGCATTATGAAAGTTTTAGAAAGGGATTGATTGGGACAAAAAAAAGAATCAGACGTTTGGCAACAGATGCCAATATAATTCAGACAAAATTATTGTTTAGTAATGCGGTATGTGGTGCTGCTTCCATGATGCGTTCAGATACAATAAAGAACAATGGTTTAAATTTTGATACCAGTTTGCAAATGGCTGAAGATTTTGATCTATGGAAAAGAATTTCTTATATAAGTACTGTAAAAAACGTAGATGAAGTTTTGTTTAGATATAGAAAACATAAAAACAATAGTATAAAAAATAGATTGGTCTTAAACCGAGATTATACTAGAGTGGTATTAAAAACTTTTCAACACTTAGAACTTGATAT
>CAZQOC010000152.1:0-4194 GCA_964594745.1 uncultured Sulfurovum sp. | reverse complement strand
ACTGGATTCTTTGACCCGTGCCAATCTCCAAGAGCACTTGATGCGCATTCAGTCCAATGTCAAAAATACGGTCATCATCATTACCCACGATATAGATGAAGCGGTACTGCTTAGTGACCGTGTCATCATGATGACCAACGGACCAGAGGCAACCATAGGGGAGGTACTTGAAGTCAATCTGCCAAGACCAAGAGACAGAGTGGCATTACAACATGATGCAGAGTACATCAGATGTCGTGAAGCCATACTCTCTTTCCTCTATGAAAAATTTGCAAAAGAGGATGAATAGTACACTCCCTTCCAGGAGGGATGGCTTGTTAAACGTACATTGGTACTTTTAACAAGTTGTCTATTAGATAACAAAAAAATATAAAGGATTTGTTATGGATTATGTCAATCCCAAAGCGTTAAGTAAACTTGCTGTAGATGCGGGTGAAGAAAAAGTACATGTATCAACAAAAGATACGTTAGTAAGAGGTTACATGGCAGGTGCGATTCTTGCACTTGCAGCGATATTTGCAATCACAGTTGCCATGAAATCTGGTTCACCTCTATTAGGTGCAGTGCTATTCCCTGTCGGGTTTATTATGCTTTATATGTTGAAGTTTGACCTGCTCACAGGTGTATTTATGTTGGTACCTTTGGCGGTACTTGATAAAAGAAAAAATGTCACCGTCAAGGAGATGTTTCGCAACTGGGGACTGGTTTTTTTAAGCAACTTTGCCGGTGCACTCACGGTTGCCTTTATGATGGCATTTATTTTCACCTACGGTTTTGATACAGACGGTGGTGCCATCGCTGCAAAAGTAGGACATATTGGTGAAGCAAGAACTTTAGGCTATGCCGCTCATGGTGCATCTGGATGGTTTACGATCTTCATACGTGCGGTGATGTGTAACTGGATGGTCTCCACAGGTGTAGTACTTGCGATGATCTCTACTTCAGTCATAGGTAAAGTGTTTGCCATGTGGATGCCTATCATGCTCTTCTTCTTTATGGGTTTTGAACACTCTGTGGTAAACATGTTCTTGTTTCCATTTTCTATGATTATGGGTGGTGGTTTTACTATTGGTGATTACCTGTTATGGAATGAACTTCCTACTGCACTGGGCAATCTAGCAGGCGGCTTTTTGTTTGTCGGTCTCCCAATTTATCTGACACACTATAAAGAGTCAGAAAAACGATTTGCAAATAATACTGCATCCGTTAAAGAAGCAGCATAGTAGCAATACTGTTGTATCCATCTGCTAAAAAGCAGGTGGTGCATGAAGTTAAGACAAGATCTATTAAAAGTGCTTGTATAAAGTAGTCCTATCGACTACTTTATACAACTACCTTCTAGGTAAGTTAATATAAAAACAAAGGAAGCAAAATGAAAAAAAGTATCATGATATCGTTGCTGGCATGCTCAGCATTAATGGCAGGGGGAGACATAACCCCAGTTGAACCTGTAGTTGCAGCACCTGCAAAAACAAGTACAGATTTTGGGATATTTAACGATGTAAAATTTGGTGGTGAACTGCGTGCACGCTATGAGCATGCTGATGTTGACGGTGGGACAAAAGCCGGGAACGCATTTACAACACGCTTTGCCCTTTCTGCACGGGCTGGTCTTGGTGGCATAAACGGACTCAGTGCATTTGGACAGGTCATGGCTGTCAATAACTTTGGCTACGACAAGTATGCACCTGAAAATTCTAACTATGATCTGATTGCCGATCCAAATAATGCCCGTGTCACACAAGCCTACCTTGATTACAAACTGGGAGATACACTTCTAAGGGCTGGTCGCCAGATGGTTAACCTCGATGATCAGCGTTTTCTAGGTGCAGTAGGATGGAGACAGATGCCGCAAACCTTTACCGGCTATGCAGTAGTCGATCACTCTATAAAAAATCTTGGACTCATGGCAGCCTATGTCACACATAGACATGGAATCATAGATAAACTCTCCGGCGGTACCAAAACCGTACTTTTGCATGCGGATTACAAGCTTATGCCAGAACTCAAACTGACAGGATATGGATACTTGATAGGCTCTAGCAGTAACACCTATGGTCTTATGGCTACAGGAAAGGTTGGAATGTTTAAGTATCTGGCTGAAGCTGCCACACAGCAAGACGCAACACTTGAATACCAAAGTTCCGGAAAACCCAAAGTAGATGCATCATACTTTAGAGGGGATATCAGTACCAAATATAATGGTTTTATTCTGGGGGCAGCCTATGAATCATTTGGTGATGCCAATGGAAAAGCACACGGATTTACCACACCCTGGGCAACTCTGCACAAATGGCAGGGATTTGCAGATGTATTCTTAGGGTACAGTGCAGGGAGTATGGCATACGGTTTGAATGATGCCTATGCAAAAATAGGATACGCCTCAGCTGACTTTGGTAAACTTATCGGGTTCTATCACAATTTCTCAGCTAAAAAATCCCCAGGCGCTACTTCTGACAAGGCAGGAAGTGAATTGGATCTTGTGTATGCATACAAGTTTTCAAAACAGTTGGGATTCCTAGCCAAAGCAGCATATTTTAAAGGAGAATCAAACTCCATCATCACTGAGGCACAAAAAGATGTACAAAAATATTGGGTACAGTTAGATTATAAATTCTAGATAACCTTAAACTGATTAAAATTTATACAATTAAATGTATAATTTTATTCAGTACTGTGTTATACTACCTTATCCATAGGAAACAACTACTGACACTATGGTCGTTAAAACAGATACATTACAATTTTTTTATTGTAATCTCCTTTTTTGAATACACGTCCAACATATCTGTTTTAACGCTTTTAACAAAAATAGTCAATTGAATATAAATTAATCATACATAATACAAAATATAGTGTAAAATTATGTCATACTCTTTATTATAATTTTTGACCGGAGAAAACATGAAAGAATTTATCGAAGTTTACCAAAAGAACCAAAACGATATTAAAGAATTTGTAGCAACCACACTTAAAAACCATGGCAATATTTCCTCTATGGCAGCCTCCAACTACAAGCAACTGTTTCAACGTTTTCCTTCTCTTGAATTGGTCTATGTTACAGATAAAGACCTGATACAAACTGAACCCAATGTATTTAAAAACAAACAGGAAGTGTCTGCAAAAGGAAAGACACGCTCCTACATGATGAGCAGGCTTACAGAGTATGACAACGATATTTTGATGAGTGAACCCTATATCAATTCCGCCACAGGACATACCTGTATAACTGTATTGAAAAAAGAGGAGCAGAAGTATCTTTTTATGGACTTTAAACTCTCTACGTTACTTGGAAGACTGGGTCTCATAGAGTTACACCCTCAGTTTAATTACTTTAGTAAACTCTTCTATAAAACGACAGGATTTGCGATGATGGGATTTGCATTTCTAACCATCTTCTATGCACTTTTTAGTTATGTAAAAGGTATTTTTATCGATGGCAGTTTTACGTTAGATACCCTCTTTAAACCCATTGTGGCATTGACCTTGGGACTGGCTATTTTTGATCTGGCAAAAACGATTTTGGAGAGAGAAGTCTTTTTCAAAAACTATAGTAAAGAAGATGAAGATGCAAATGTCTTAACAAAATTTTCTATTGCTATTATCATTGCATTGTCTATAGAAGCATTGATGGTTGTCTTTAAGATTGCTCTGCATGACTATTCACAAATGATTTATGCACTTTATCTTATTATGGGTATTGCACTTATTATTATCTCATTGGGGATTTACAGTTACTTGTCTAAAAAGAGCAAGTTATAATGTAGTCAATAAACAGGTACTGTGCCCTGTTTATTGATAAGGGAAACACATGGGAAGCTTATGCAGCTTTTTTGATTGCTTTTTTTGCTACTTTTTTGGCTGTTTTTTTCTTAGCGGGTGCTTTTTTAAGTACTAGTTTAGTTACTTTTTTAGCGACTGCTTTTGTATTTTTCTTTTTAAGCACTTTTTTTGCTACCGCTTTTTTAGTTGCTTTCTTTACAACACTTTTCACTACTTTTTTCTTAAGTGCTTTTTTCGCTACAGGTTTTTTTGCTGTCTTTGCCATAAATGACTCCTTTTAATTTTGTATTATACATTACTAATAGTAATATAATATAGAGATTATATACAAATTATAGATTGTATGTCAAGTAGTCTAAAGATAGCTATGTTATCATTTCGTAACCATATGTAACATAAAGGTGACAAATG
>CAZQOC010000151.1:0-4246 GCA_964594745.1 uncultured Sulfurovum sp. | reverse complement strand
CTAAAATGATAAATGAAATCGTATCATTAATAAATAGTCCATATTTGATTGCTGGTGCGCCAGCTTTATCTAATGCTTCCATACTAGCATATTCTTTACCATCAAGTGCAACAAATAGTTGTGAAAAATCAACACCACCTAACAACATACCAACTGGTGGCATAATGACATTTGCTACCAATGACTTTACCAATGTTGCAAATGCTGCTCCAAAAATGAAACCTACAGCCATATCTATCATGTTTCCTTTAATAAGAAACTCTTTAAACTCTTTTAACATTCTTTTTCCTTTTGAAAATTATATTTTTTGTCTTATGACAACAGTGATATTATAATATAAATAGATTAAAAAAAATAAAAAAAGAAGAGTATCCTCATGAAAACATGAGGATAAGAAGAACAAATTATTTAAGTTTACGGTTTTTTGCTGCAAGAAGTGTGATAATAAAGAGTCCTGCCACACCATAGTAAACCCACATAGGGATAGGCACAGGGTCACCTGCTGCGTATGAGTGAAGACCTGAGAGATAGTAGTTTACCCCAAAATATGTCATCAGCACTGAGAAATATGCCCATGTAGAAGCCACGTTGAATACAAAGTTAGATTTCAATGACGGGATGAAACGTAAATGAAGTACCGTTGCATAAATAAGAATAGTCACCGCTGCCCATGTCTCTTTACTGTCCCAACCCCAGTAACGTCCCCAAGATTCGTTCGCCCAAACACCACCAAGGAAGTTACCAATCGTAAGTAACATCAACCCAATAATAAGTCCCATCTCAGCAAGATTTGTAAGCTCTTTAATGGAACGATCAATATTTTCATTACCCTCTTTGCCTCTCATAATGTATAAGATGAGAACAAGTAATGACAAAATAGAACCAAGTCCAAAGAAACCATCACCCGAGATAATCGTTGCCACGTGTACCATAAGCCAGTATGACTTTAAAACTGGTACGAGGTTGGTAATCTCAGGGTTAATGAAGTTCATATGCGCCACACCCATTGTAATCCCTGCAAGTATCGCTGCACCTGCAAGAGCAAATGGTGATTTACGCGCGACAATAATCCCTGCTATCATCGTGGCAGCTGCAATAGTAACGATGGACTCATAGGCGTTAGACCATGGCGCATGTCCTGCAATGTACCAACGTATACCAAGCCCCGTGATGTGGATGATAAATCCTATAAAAAACAAACTCCACGCAATACGCATAATCCACTTCATAGAGAACGAAGGTTTAAGTACATTAATAAATGCAAAGATTAATAACACTAGACCCAATACAAGATAAAGAGGTACCAGTTTACTAAAGAGTCCAAGTTTATTGTACTTGATTTCCATCTCGATATGTCTTTTACTAGGAATCACTGCTGCACCATATTTTTTTTGAAATGCACGAATACCTTTGAGTGCCAAATCTGCATTTTTCCATTCGCCTGTCTTCACACCTTGTGCAACCATTTGGAAATACGCTGAGATACTCATTTTAACCATATCTGCTTGCTCTTTTGGAAATGATTTAATCGCATCAAGAGGTGCATCCCATTTATTGTTTGCATCATTTGGCTTAGGATAGATACGTAATAATGACCCTTGGTAAGCCATAAAGGCTACGTTTACTCGCTCATCAATTTTGATAAGCTCTTTATCATATTTTGTTTTTTCCAATGGCTTTTTTCTGCTTGATTTAGTTACAGCATCGAAGATTTTATATGCACCATCTTTGCTTGAAAAGAAATCAGAAAATTTTGCATATTTGGTATCTTCAGGCAAACCAATATCAAGTGCTATTTTCTTATGCCCTATTTTAATCATAGGAACATTTTGATAGAGCTCTGGTTGTATAATCATACCAAGCAACATCTGTGTTGGCTCTAGGTCATACAATGATGAACGACTTGTGATTTTGGCTATCACATCATGAGCCACTGTATCCATAGGCTTCATACGCCCTTGATGGTCTTGCACTGCAAGCTTTCCAAAGTTGAGTGTATGTTGCAGATTGTAAGACTGCATGGTTTTTAGAGTATTTTCATCTACTTTTGGCGAAGCTGCATCTACATTTTGTGGTGCCAATGCTAAAAGAGCGACCAGTGCCAATCCTGCGGTTGCAGATTGAAGTTTTTTTGATTGAAGTTTTCTTGCCCCCTTAAGTAACTTCTGGAAACGTCCATTTGGATGAAAGAGTGACCATATCATACCAATAGCAAGAAGCAAATACCCAATGTATGTTGGCATGGTTCCTGGGTCATGATTGACGGAAAGTACCGTACCTTTTTCATCTGGATCATAGGAAGATTGGAAAAGACGGTAGTTTTTATAGTCTAAGATATGGTTCATATAAATATGATACGGCATAGTCAAGTTTGCATCTTTATCTCTCAACACGACTTTACTTGAATATGATGCAGGAGTCATCGAACCAGGATAACGCTCTAACTCAAAATCTTTCAACGTAATGCTAAATGGCACATCGATCAATTTTGCCCCTACTCTCATATCGATATGCACACCATCTAAATCCATTCTTTGTATCTGACCTACTTTACCCTTATGCGGTGTAGTCGTCACAATTTTTGAGGCATCACCTACAGAGACTTTCCATTGTATATATTCAGCTTCACCACGTTGTGTTTTGATGTCATTTGAATCTATTTTCACAATGGCTTTTTTATGAATATCTTTGAGTACCACAGCATTACCACCAAAACGGTAAAGCATTCTTTGTGTAAAGTCATTTTCACCACCATGCATCTCACCAGGTGTTTTGGTATTCATATTGAGTGTTTTCATGCTAAATGGAAAATCAACCACATACCCTTCCCCTTTATCTTTTATGAGGAAAGTTGGTTTGTCTGTGCTTGGTGTAATGTCATACCCTACATAAAATCCACCAAAATCAATCTTGTCTCCTTTGGCAAGGAAATGGATTTTTCCTTTTCCACCTGCAGAGATTTTAAGTTCTAGGAGTTTTTTACCATTTGCATCAGCTACAGCATGTTCATTGGCTGTTGGGAGGTATTTTAAAAGTTCGATATTGACTTTTTTATCTCCTACACTAAGACTCTCATGCATACTGTTCCCTGTCATAGTTGAGAAGAAAAGTTCTTTTTCTAATGTTGCGCTTTTATCTCCCAGTGTGGCATGCACCTGTAGGTTTTTTACATCGGAAACCATCGTATGGCTTGTTTCACCTTCACGAATGCTCATTACCCCTTCGTAACCCACATAACGTGTAACCAATGCACCAATGGCGATAACAAGAAATGCCATATGGAAGATAAACACAGGCAATTTACTTTTGTATGTTTTGTACTTTACAATGTTGTAAACCAGTATAGCCACAAAATAAGCTAGAAAAACTTCAAACCATTTTGCTTTGTAGATAAGTGCCCTTGCAGTCTGTGTACCGTAATCATTTTCGATAAATGTACCCGTACCTATAATAGCACCAAATAAAAATAGCATAAGCACTGCCATTTTCATGGAGAAGATATATTTCATTTTCCGTCCTTAACAAATAATGAAAGATTATAGCTGATGTTTGCTAACCATTTGTTAATTGGGAGTCTAATTCTCTTATTTTACATAAATACGTTACATAAAAGGAATCTCTAAAGCTCCTTAACCAACCTAAATCCTATAAAATAATTTTTACCACCAGAACCTAAATTTATACGTGACGTACAGCTACACTTATCTGCATCTGCATTGTAAGAGCCGCCTCGAAGTACTCTGCCCTTTTCACTGGGTACTGCATAGACCGAACCATCTCTAGGTGTATCGGTGTAGTCATCTGCATATCTGTCCAAACACCACTCCCAGACATTACCATGCATATCGTACAGTCCCCAGGCATTGGGCTTTTTGGTACCCACGTCATGTGTCACTTTCTCTGCATTATCAGCATACCAGGCATACTCACCTAAGAGAGAGTCATCATCACCAAAACAAAACTTACCCTCAGAACCAGCACGGCAGGCATACTCCCATTCAGCCTCTGTAGGCAGTCTATATTTCAACCCTTCACGCTCACTCTTCCAGTTTGCATACGCCACCGCATCCGTCCACTTTACACGACGCACAGGCACATCAAAACCAAGGTGTTCATGACGCTCTTCAGGTACCAAAGCACCCGTAGCCTGAGCGTAAAGCATATACTCTTCCACAGTGACCAAATACTTAGCCATCGCTATATCATAGTCTATCGTCACTGCATGACGTGGTTTTTCTCTGTCTCT
>CAZQOC010000150.1:0-4257 GCA_964594745.1 uncultured Sulfurovum sp. | reverse complement strand
GGGGAAGTATCTGGAAAAATGACAAAGCGGTGTTTGAGTTCTGTATGAAGCACAATTTCCGCTATAGCGACAGACTTCATATCAGGGTATTTGACACCACCCAAGGGGTTTAGTTGGATGTCACATTGATACCAGAACTATCTGCTGTTCCAAGGGTGTCACCGACTGATCATGAGTGACATTATTATCATTCATCAATCCTACCGGAGGACTTAATCCTAAGATGATATATTTGTGGTCATATGTTTAGTATTTGAGATTGTATGGTATAATTTTTTATGGGACGCGATAAACTAAAACGAAAATTACAATTTAAACCGAAGTGTACATCATTCGGTTCTCTAAGTTGCCAAAGTGAAGATACAATCTATCTGCTGCATGAAGAAATGGAAGCACTTTATCTAATGGACAACCAGGGACTATATCAGGCAGAAGCAGCAGCGCAGATGGAAGTGTCTCGTACTACTTTTGCACGCATCATAAAGAATGCGAGAGAAAAAGTAAGCATGATGCTCATTACGGGTACGAATCTTACAATTGAGGATGAAAAAGATGAGTATGTGGTGATGTTGGCAAGCATGAAACAAAATATTTTGGAACTGGGTAAAGCAGATGCCCCTTTTTTAATGCTCTATCGAATAAAGCAAAACAAAATCACCAATAAGCAAGTTTTAGAAAACCCTGTGTTTGTAGAAAACAAAAGACCAGCACAGGTGTTACCGCCATTATGCACAGAGTATCAGATCAATTTTTTTGTTGCGGTAAGTATTGGTGCAGGTTTTAAAAGTGCTTTGCTTTCCAAAGGTATCTATGCTGTTTCAAGGAAAAATCTTCAGGAGAATGAAATTTTGAACTGGGATATATTAAGTCATTAAAAAATGATAGAGTAATTTCAAAGCTAAAAGGTAAAGAATGGTTGCCATAAGTTTTTTGATTTGTGCTTGATCAAGTTTAAAGTGCATGAGGTAGTTTCCGATGTATCCTCCCAATATGGCAGAAAGCGAGATAACAACGAGAAGATTCCAGTCGATAGGTACATAGCTTGCATAGGTGAAAAATGATCCTAACGCTGAGAATGGTACGACAAAGCTCACTGTAATAGCTACTTTTTTGGAGTCATATCCCAGTAGCACAAGCAGTGGAATGAGTATATTTCCTCCACCCACACCTAACAGTCCTGCGATGAAACCGACTACAATTCCTACAAAAAAGAGCACCCAGTGTGCTTGGGCATGGACAAGAGCCTTTTTTTTACCAAACATCATCATGCTAGCGCTATAAAAGAGCATAAGCATAAAGATAAATTTAACTATGTCTTCATTGATAAATTGACTACAGTAGGCTCCAAGTGGAGCAAAAATCATCATCATGGAAGCAATAGGAAGAACAAAACGGTACTCAATCACTTTTCGTTTGATGTTCATGAGACTTGAGGTAATGGTTGTAGAGGCTCCTGCAAAAAGTCCTAGCGCTTTTGCAAGCGTAAAATCCAGTCCTAAAAAATGAAGTATAGGAATCAGTGCTACGCCAGAACCGGCACCTCCCATGGAGAATAGAATGGAGAGCACAAAAGTCAGCCCTCCATAGAGTAGATATGCAGAGAGCATACTATTATTTTAGAGGAGCATTTTTAGGGTCATTGGCCTCAGCAAGAGCAACAAGGCCACCCTTAATCACATGTACATTTTTAAAACCAATTCTTTTGAGTCCTATGGCTGCCAATGTGGCACGTGTACCTGAATGACAAACTACCATAAGTGGTTTATCTGTAGGTATTTTGTTAAGATTGTTTTTTTCGAAAAGTTTTTCTATAGGTATATGCAATGCATTTTTTCCACTCAGGGCAATGACTGATGCTTCCCCATCCGTGCGTACATCTAAAAGTGCAACAGGTTTATTTTCTCTTAAAAGCTTCATGACATCTTTGGCTTTAACAAAAAGTTTAGAGTCAGCACATGCTTTTTGTGTCATATGTGAATAAAAGGTATTGAGTTCTTTAGCCTTTAAATCGTCATAAGCATTTGCCGATACAGCTAAGAGTAAAGCAGCAGTAGTTAAGAGTAATTTCTTTTTCATTTTATTAATCCTTGTTATAATATTTATAATTAATATTATAATATTTACAACTTAAATAATGTTGACATATGACCAAAATAATGCTATATTTATGACATATGTTCAAAATAATAGAAGGATTATAGGATGAAAATAGCCATTCCGGTTAAAATGAATAAGGACAATACAGCGCTTGCACCACTTTTTGGTAAAGCAAAATGGATAGCATTTGTTGAAGATGGAAAAGTGGACATCGTATCCAATAGTGCACATGGAGGCAATGCTGTTGTAGAATGGTTTGCGAAAGAAGGGGTAGATACAGTTATTTTCCAGGAGATGGGGTATTCTCCTTATGAAAAAATAAAGGCACTAGGAAGTATAGCGCTATATCATGCCGGGCATGAGAGAATATTGTTAGATGAGGTACTACAAAAGTATGACAACGGCACACTGACTATAGTAGATGATGCAAATATTACTGAGATTATAGACCATCACGAGAAAAATCATACTCATGGACATTCCCATTAATTTTTGTTTCTATAGGGGTTTGCGATGATGTTATACATAATGATACTGTTGATTTTTATTTATTTTAAAATTGCACGTGTTCACGCAAAAGAAGAGAAGGGAGATCTCTTTTGGAAACTACAACATGTGCTGGTGTCGATAGTGGCATTATTAACATTTGTCTGTGCCCTCAATCATATAGCGTGGTATATGTTAATTTTGGTTTCACTACTCTCTTTTATGATGGCAGGTGTGCTGATTACCGCAGTGCAGTTGGGTATATTTGTAGATGGGAAACCACTGTTTGGTATGCATAAGGTTTATAAGAATACAATCTATTTAACACTACTGCTTTGTAGTTTGTGTGTTATCTTATGGCTACGATAATACTCATTTAAGAGGAAGATTGGATTTGGAAATAGATTCTCACTATTTCCTGTAAAGTTGGTTTGGCTGTCAGTGGGTAATGAATAGAGATATCATGTTTTGCTTTTAACGCACAAGGTTTACGTCCGTGTTCTTTCATGACAAGAGTACTTACTTTTTCTTGCTGAAGCCATTCTATGAGTTTATTACCGGTTTGATGCGGGTTTTCTTTTATAGTCAAAGAGATACCGTCAAAAAAAGCATAATATTTTGCTTTTCCAAAACGGGAACTTAATGGTGCATTTAAACTGTTTGTTTCTATGGCTGTTGCTATCATATGTACCTTTCAAGGGTATTACACTTATATTGAACCTCTGAATATTTAGAGGTTCAATTATATAAAAAAGAGACCTAAAGAATCATTTATACTGCTTAATAGGGGGTGCGACATTACAGACAAATATCAGTTCACTGGGATTTTTTCCCTGTATAGGGAGGGGTTATTTATCTTTTAAGTATTTTGTTCTTGTGTATAGGATTTTTAATCAGTAGACAATTAAAAGAAATTAAATAAGATACTTTTAGTCCTAATTAAGAATAGAAAGAGTATTATAATCTATAGTAATAATATTTATAACTAAATAAAATACACTATTGTGTTAATTATGATGAATCATAAAGGAAGTTACAATGACTTTTTCAGATGAAGATATTTATGAAGCGGTAAAACATCACTTACCCACAGTGAATGAGTATGTGCAGTCACATGGTGGTGCGATTAAGCTTCTTGGAACAAAAGACGGAAAGGTATATATAGAACTTACGGGTGCTTGTCATGGCTGTGCGATGTCACTTATGACAACAAAAATGGTAGTACAGAAAAAACTTAGAGAACTAATACATCCTGAACTGACAGTCATAAATGTGGATGGAACTCCTGAAAATGCATTGCCTGATGTATATTATTTTCAAGAAACAGATGAGCCTGAAGAAGAGGTTGAAGAGATAAGTCTTTGGGATAAAGCGAAAAATATTTTTCATAAAAAAAATGAGAATGAAGAGGAGTAACAATGTTATTTGACTTAAAAGAAGATACAAAAGTAAATGAAACCTATAAGCTCATGGCACAAACCATTATACCTAGACCCATTGCATGGGTGGTAACAGAAGATGAAGGGGTGATTAATATCGCACCCTTTTCTTATTTTATAGGCTTATCTTCTGAGCCTGCTTCTGTGCTTATCTCTGTAGGGCACAAACCCGATGGTACTCCCAAAGACACACTTGCCAATATCCGTAAACATCAAAAATGTACTATTTGTATGG
>CAZQOC010000149.1:0-4327 GCA_964594745.1 uncultured Sulfurovum sp. | reverse complement strand
AAAAACATTTATGCCATTGGCGATAAATATGGCTTTAAAGTCCCATGTTTTGGACATGCAGGAGATGGAAACATTCACGTCAATGTCATGGTAGACGGCTCAGATGAAAAACAGCTACATGACGGACATGAAGCCATAGAGGAAATTTTTCAAATGGTTGTCGATATGGGAGGTACACTCTCTGGTGAACATGGTATCGGTACATCTAAAGCGCCATTTATGGGGATAGCCTTTAATGAAATGGAAATTAATTTATTTAAAGATATCAAAAAGTCTTTTGACCCAAACAATATACTAAACCCAGGGAAAATGGGATTGCCAAGTTAATCTATGAAAAAAAATGCTCATGTAAAAGTTATCTTTAAAAACTATTATCTCTTTTTAAGAGATTTTTTTAAAGATCTTTTTGATGACAAACTAGGACATTATGCTTCAAGTTTGAGCTGGAGTACACTTTTTTCACTCATTCCTCTTTTAGTGATACTGTTGTCCATTTTTACCTCCATGCATATGTTTGATTCTGTCTATCAAAACATACAAAAACTGATATTCTCAAACCTTATGCCTACAGACTCTAAAGTCATTATGGAGTATATTAATAACTTTATAGCCAGTACAGATAAACTGGGATACATAGGTGCTATCTATGTGACCTTTGCTGTATTTATGTTTTTTAAAAATTATGATTATATCGTCAATGATATTTTTGATGCTCCCTGTCGTACTATCTGGGAAGCATTTCAAACATATCTTTTACTCTTGCTTATTATTCCTGTACTCTTAGGAAGTTCTTTTTATCTCTCTAACTTTATCCAAAGCTATTTAGATAAAAACAGCATCACATCCATGATACATATTTACTCTCTTTTGCCCTACTTTATTGTGTGGATGATGTTTTATATTGCCTATCAACTCTCTGCAAATATTCATATTGATGTCCAAGCAGCCATCATTAGCTCATTTATCGCTTCTCTTGTATGGTATATTGGTAAAAGTGCTTTTATATTTTATGTCGTACACAACAAAACGTATGCAAGCATTTATGGAAGTATCTCAACCTTACTCTTTTTCTTTTTATGGATTTATATCTCTTGGGCTATTTTTATACATGGGTTAAAATTTTGTGACTTACTCAATAAAGATGAAGAGATAGAACATATATAAACTTGCTATTCCCAATAGCATATAAAACACTTTTTTACTCCAAATAGCCCAAACAGATAAGCCTAGGTAAGAAAGTACTAACCACAAAGGCAACAACTCTTCCGTACTCTGCCCAGGTAAAGAAAACAACCACACTAAAGTGCTATCAAACATATCTCCCATACCCACTACATGCAACACCATTACCTGAGGATAAAAAGGTATAAAGAGAATGGATAAGAGTGGAGACAAAAGTTGATAGACACTTGTCACACCAAAAATACCATGCACCACAGGTTGCATCAATATAAAGATACCAAAAGGGATAAACACAAGGCTAATAAGCTTTGCGTGAAACGTTTTGGTATACTGCAATAGTAAGAAAATATAAAACACTCCTGCCACAGAAAGCCAAAAAGAGAGTGAGACCAAAAGTGAAGGAAAGAGCACCACAAGCATTAACATAATAGTTGTCAAAAATGTAAAGCTAAGTAGCTCCATACCAAGTAGGAGTACTCCCCACCCTACTAAAACCATCGCATAAGAACGCACCAATGAAGGAGGGAAATCTACAAACCACACATACACCCCTAAAAGAAACATCGCTACCAAACCTACATCAAAAAGTGCATGTCGGTAAGGGAAAAACTTCTGTTGCAATGGTCTGTACAGAAAAAGTAGTAAACCATACACCAAGCCCCACAGTATACCCAGATGAAATCCAGACAATGCCACCAAATGGCTCACACCTAGTTTGGCTATGCTTTCGCGTAAAGTTTTGTCTAATGGTGTAGCAAAAAAGATAGCATTGTAGAAACTTTGTAACGCTTTACTTTTATGTTGTAAGGCTACTTTCTTTAACAACGCATCTTTCATACTCACGGCCAAAGTCTCTTGATATTTTATTTTACTTTTCACATAAAAAGTACCTAGGTAGTCTCTAAACTTAATGCTTTTATTTGGAAATATCTGCAGTCGCAGACGCTTATGATGAAAGTTTTCTTTTCTGTGTGTTGTAGTATAAAAAGTAAATCCTTCATCACTTTTTAACTTAAGCACTGTATAGTGTCGTGCATTTTTACTTTTTTCATAGGCACTCAATACTTGTGCATACGTATAGTAAAACGGTTTGGAAATAAAATTTTGATAGGCACTGTATGCAAAGAAAAGGCGTACAAGCAGTAAACAAAGAAGCATACCCACAGTAAGCATAAAACTTTTTCGTTCTGGAAAAAGTTTAGGCTTTTCTAGTTGCATTATATAATAGGTACATCCACATTAATGTTTGCTTCTTGCATCGGTATATCACTCTCTTCATACACTACTTCAAAAGCAGGAGCAAGCGATTTATCTACAAAACGTGTATATCTATTTTGGAAAATCAGTTCTACCGTACCTGTGGGCCCGTTTCTTTGCTTACCTATGATAAGTTCAGCCTCTTCATCATTTTTTCTTGTCAATTCATCATAGGCAGATTGATACTCTCTTGATTTATCTGCATTGCCTTCTGCTTTTGCTTTTTCTATCTTCTCTTTGAGTTGAGACATTTTATAGACATTGCCTCTATAGACAAATAAAATAATATCCGCATCCTGCTCAATCGCTCCGGACTCACGTAAATCAGAGAGCATCGGACGTTTATTTTCTCTTGCTTCAAGTCCACGATTGAGTTGAGAGAGTGCCACAATGGGTATTTGTAATTCTCTAGCAAGTTGTTTTAAACCACGAGAGATTTCAGAGACCTCTTGTTGTCTTCCCTCTTTTCCTTCTCCCGACATCAACTGTAAGTAGTCAATGATGGCTACTGTTATCTCAGGATGTTGTGTTTTAAGTTTACGTAGTTTAGAACGTACATGATGTATGGTAGCATACCCACCATCATCTACAAAAAGTTTTTTCTTTGAGAGTTCATCGGTCGCAGCGGAGAGTTGAGACCACTGCTCATCTGTCAAGTCTCCTACTCTTAACTTTTGTAAAGGGATAGAAGTCTTCGCAGCTAGTAGCCTTAACATCAATTGCTCTGCTGGCATTTCCAATGAAAAAAATGCAACACCTTCATTACGCTCTATGGCTTTGAGTGCCATATTCAGCACAATAGCCGTTTTCCCCATCGCAGGACGCGCAGCGATGATGACCAAGTCTCCTTTACCAAAGCCTGATGTTTTGTCATTAAGATTTGTAAACCCTGTATCTGTACCAATGAGTTTGGAATTTCCCATCGCTTTAAGACGGTTTATTTCATCCATCATCGCCAGAGTAATCTCTTTAGATTCTCTAAAATCATTACTCGTATCATTTTGTGTAATCTCGTAGAGTTTCTTCTCCACAAGGTTCATCACTTCTCCAGCAGGAAGGTCATCTTCAATGGTAACTTTTTTTATCTCTGTAGCCAGCGTAGCCAACGCACGCTTAGAAGACTTTGCTTTAATCTCTGTGAGGTACGCAGCAGTATTTGAGATAGGGTTTGCAGAGAGTAAATCCAGCATCGCTACTTCATCAAATTTACCCATACTCATAAGTTTGGAACGTAAAAACTCTTCGTCTATGGGTTTTTCATCACGGCTTAGCTCTTCCATTGCAGCAAAAACATGCTGATGAAAAGGCAGGTAAAAGTCATGACTCATAAGCTTAGAGGCAATCTCTTCATAGGTCTCAGGATCAAAAATAATAGCCGAGAGAACTGCTCGTTCAATGTTGAGATTGTACATATTTTCCATTACTCATTTGCCTCTGCAAACTTTTCTACCTCTTGCACAAATCTATCTACAAGTTCATTTTCGGGTAAACGTGCAACTACCTCACCTTTAAGCATCACCAGCCCTGCACCTTTTCCATACGCTATGGCAACATCAGCATGTTTGGCTTCACCAATGGCATTGACCACACACCCCATAACAGAGACATCCATAGGAGTTTTAATGTGTGCTGTACGTTTTTCCACTTCTGCTACAGCACTTACCAAGTCAGCTTCTATACGTCCACAGGTAGGACAAGAGATGATATTGAGCCCCTCTTGAACCCGTCCTGAGTCTTTGAGTATGGCTTTTCCTACTTTTATCTCCTCTTCTAGCTCACCGGTAATGGACACACGCATCGTGTCTCCAATGCCATCAAGTAACAATGCGCCCAAACCTATAGAGGACTTCACCGTCGCATGAAAAATAGTTCCTGCTTCTGTCACACC
>CAZQOC010000148.1:0-4339 GCA_964594745.1 uncultured Sulfurovum sp. | reverse complement strand
CGTATTCCCAACATCTGCCTTGACAATACCAATACGTGTTTTCATTTGGAAGTTTTTCGTAAAATTATACCAAGTATCTAAATGGATAATATTACTATCCGCTTGTACCCCTGGTTTATTATCATCAAAGTCTTGAATGGCATATCTTACACTTGCTTTAAATTTAGGTGTAAATTTGTAGACTGCGCGTGCCATGATGGTTTTTGTGTTTGCATACCAGTTGTACTGAGCCATTGCTCTTGTAAAGCCTCCCGTAGGAAAACCTCTCCATGGTGCAAAAATATCTGCTTTATCTTCAACTTTGGAATACCCTAATCTAAAGAAACCTTTTTTGTTTGGCATTTTTATATCAAGTCTTGCATTTAACAAACTTGTATCCATAGAACCGTTTACACCAGATGCATATCCAGTAAGTGCTTTACCTTTTAGGTTGGTATTACCTGCTACAGCACCACCACCATCATCTTTTTGTAAGAAATATCTTACACCAGGTCTCACAGCCCAACCACTATCTCCTACTGGGATTTTATAATGTGCTTCTGCGACAAAATCTTTTACGACACCAGGAACCTGCAAGTAGCTCAATGTCAAATCAAGATTTTTAACATATTTTGTTCTAAAGTCAGCAAGATAAAGTTTGTGACTAGTATCTTCACCTGCAGCAACAAAAGCATTATAATTTAGACCTTTGTGTATGGCTGAGTCATCATTATTTGCCCAACTCTCTCCTGCTGCATCTTTAAATGTAACAACATCATGAGAATTTTCATGATCTCTCAGTTTTTGTGCAGTAAAGTAAGCTGCTCTCAACTTTGTTTTGGGTGCAATTTTTGCAGCCACAGTGACCCCATCAAAACTGTTTGGAATCATTTTAGTATCATTTGATTTTGTAAATACAGATTCAAAAAGCTGACGTCCTGCACGTACATCTATTGTCCCATTGTTGTACTCTAAGAAACCTTGCGCAAGCGTATGAATACCAAATCCACCACCAGTTTTGACTTTATATCGGCTAAAGGTATCTTTACCTGCTTTGACAAAACCTACTTCATTACTATCCATACGGAAGAAATCAGGGTTAAGAGAACCATAGTATCCTAAGGTAAAACTCAAACCATTCAATGATGCAGATTTATAAATAAGGCTTCCACCAAGTCCCCATGCCTTGTTTGTTTTACGCTTTTTCGCTTCGTTTTCATCTTTCCAATCCCAATAAAAAGTATTGGATCTTAAACGTCCATAAAAGACACCCTGAGAAAACATATCACCTATTGTATCGACACTGCCAGGAACTACATTGTACTTCAAAGTCATATTTCCTCTCATTTGTCTTTTTGGTTTATTTGATGCTACTTTTGTAGCAGGTGCCTGCACTACTGGTTCAACTGGTGCAATATCTCCACCAGCCATGACAACATTACCCACAAGTAATGCAGCAGTTGCTACACCTAATTTAATTCTTCCCTTGTTCATAACTACCCCTTTTTATTATTCTTGTCTTTATGACTTAATTTTGCTTATGCTATAGTTAGGGTGTGATATTACATCACAACCCTGTGTGCCCCACCTCTCCAAAAGAAGAGACTAACAATGTTTTCAAACAAAGAGATGAGGCACGGTTTGACTTATGTACATGTTGCACCTTTTACTGGACATCCACAATCCATATCTAATATCTTCACATTAGATTCTAGCGGTATGTCAATAACCTTTTGTCTACGAATATAATCACTCACCACCTCATACACGGGTCTGATGGCTTTTTCATCTAAGTTTTCACCTACATTTTGTAAGTTTCCACCCCATGATGAAACCCTATAGGTCTTTTTCATATCTATTGGTTTACCTCCTATTTTAAAGTCAGATATTCTCTTACCTGAAGGTGCAGAGATTTTGATACTGTAACTCGCACCTGTAATCCTACTCATATCCCCACCTTGTTGAAGTAAGGGATTGGCATTAAAGACATTATCGGCAATATCTTCCATCAACTTATAAATCACTTCACCCTTTAGGTCAAACGTATAGACTTCAGGGTAGGTAATGGCTGTCATTTCATAGACATTGTCTTTAAGTATCGGGTCACCTGGAAGGACAGTTGTCCCCCATCTGTACCCAGGGTTAAAGTTAATGTCACATTTCATCTCATCCTGTATCGCCATACCAATGAGCGAGTCAAAGGTTGAGTAGAAAGTATCTCGTTTGTAAAGAAGTCCTTTGGTAGTACCCAGAACTTCATTGAGCTCTTTATCAAACGGTTTATACCATTTAGCGATGAGCTCATCTCCTGCTTTATCTGCAGGAATGAGACTAGAAGCCACAGGGATAAGTTTAAAGTTGTACCCTGCTACTTTTTTATCTTTGATATCCAAATCAAGTCTGGAAATGTATTTTCCATGACTTCCTGAGATAAGAATCACTGTATCATTGACGACGATAGGCTCAGGGCTAGGATCATGGGTATGTCCACTAAGGATAAAGTCTATACCTTTTACCTTTTTGGCTAACTCTTGATCTACAGAGAAACCATCATGGCTCAGCACGACAATGGCATCTACTTTTTTCTCTTTTCTGAGCATATTTACATACTCTTGAAGCGACTCATGACGCAAAGCAAAACTCCACCCTTCAGTAAACTTTTTAGGGTTTGCTGTAGAAGTGAAAGGGAAAGACTGTCCGATAATCCCTATTTTTGAACCACCAATCTCTTTGATAGTATACGGAGGGAAGATAAGCTCTTCAAAGTTATCTGAAAAAGGATCGTTGTCAATCACGTTTTGTGAGATAAACTCACCGTCAAGTTTACCTATGAGCTCATGCACTCTCTCTTTCCCATAAGTAAATTCCCAGTGTCCAACCATGACATCTACACCCAAATAGTTTTGTGCATCAACGATGGCTTCACCATCTGTTTTGAGTGCTACGGCTGTACCTTGCCAAGTGTCTCCAGAGTCAAGAAGCAATACATTTTCTTTTCCTCTCTCTTTCTTCACATAATCAATAATAGGTTTCATATGTGAGATACCACCCATTTTCCCAAACTTTTTAGCCAGTTCAGTAAAATCATTGTAGGTATCAAAGTATGCATCCAAACTTCCTGGCTGAATACCGTAATACTTTTGGAAACTCTCTCCACAAATAAATCCTGGTGTTCCTACCAGGTTTTTTGCAGAGATAAGCGTAGAAGGCTCTCTCCAATAGAGTGGTTTAATGTGTGCATGTAAATCACATATGTGAAGTATGGTTGCTTTACCTTTAGGCTCAAAAGAAACCACATCAGAAAAGCTTAATTTCTTAATCTTCTCTTTGGCTGCTTCTCCTGCAAAAAGGTTTGTTCCTCCAGCTACACCTACTAAACCTAGCGCTGATGCTATCTGTAGGAAGTCTCGTCTATCTATTTCCATTGGGCACCTCTATCTTTTCAAACCAGGAATGGCTATTTTTTTATTTTTATCTTGTGCAAGTTTTGTTACATAGACTTCTAATGCTACCATCTCTTTAGAACCAATAGGGATGACTTTCAAGAGTGCATTTTTCATACATCCTTGAAATCTTCTCTGTGGGGTTCTAAGACTAGACTTTGTCATACGGTATGCTGGCCATGTAGCACCAGAAGCTACTTCACCCAAATCTGGTAAAGGCTGTGTTCTAAGTACTTGACCTACAATATCAGCTGAGTGACATGAATTACAAGATAATCCTCTACCACCACGTGCTGTCATAAATGTTTTTTTACCCAACTCGTAAGATTCTTTTTCGTGTGGCTCAGAAAGATCAATGTTTGGCACTTCGTCATTTGCCAATGATTTCACATAGGCCAACATAGAGAACATTTTTCCTGACTTGAGTTTTGTTTTCTCTTTACCTTGCTCTACTTCCATTGCCTGAAGTACTTGGTCTATCCCAACAACATTGCCAAGCTTTTTCACATAACGCGGAAAACCTGCGATATATTTAGGTAACTCTTTTTCCGATACCCCTAAAAATTTTTGCAGTGCTTCTTCTCCGCCCAGTTGCTCTTCTAAAATCTCCCCGCCCTCTTCTACATAAATATCAGCAGGATTGTTTTCTAGCATCTCTTTGTACATTGCTCTATCAGCATCACTCATGGCAAACTGTTCTCCAGCATTAAGCTGAAGCATTGCCATCGTACTCAAAAAAGCAATAGATAATAATACTTTTCTCATCACTTATCCTTTTGGCTTAAGTTTTTTACTCTTAGAGTTTTTCTCACCTGTATTGTCTGTATAATCCACAGTAATTTTCCCTTTTCCTGGTACTTTCAAGTTTACAGAAAAGTAAGGATTTGTTGAAACAGTTTCCCATACTTTCATCGTAG
>CAZQOC010000147.1:1590-4356 GCA_964594745.1 uncultured Sulfurovum sp. | reverse complement strand
GCTACCCTTACCAAATGGTGTAGAAACCATCTACCCTTTCGATAATACCCAAACTAAAGAAGTGATGAAACATTTCTTTCACAAATATTACGACGACACTAAACCTCGCACATATCTCATAGGCATCAACCCTGGACGTCTTGGCTCTGGCATTACGGGTATAGGCTTTACTGATGCCTATCATCTTGAAAATATTTGTGGCATACCAAACAGCTTTGACAAGCGTGTAGAAATCTCTGCAGCGTTTATGTTTGAGGTGATAAAAGCGTATGGTGGAGTAGAGAAGTTTTATGCAGATTTTTTCTTTACTACGGTGATGCCTCTTGGGCTTTTAAAAGAGGGGAAGAACTATAACTATTATGATGATAAAGAGACTGAGGCTAGTTTAGAACCGTTTATCACCGAAACACTGCTCAAACAGATGGCTATCCCTCAAGCAAAGCCTAACATCATTTGCGTAGGTACAGGTAAAAACCTAAAATACTTACAGGCTTTTAATGCAAAGCATCACTGTTTTGAAAGCATAGAGGTGGTGCCTCATCCCCGCTGGGTGATGCAGTATCGGCGAAAAGAGAAGCAGAAGTATATTGAAGTATATCTCGAGATTTTAAAGAGACTTAAAAACTAAAATGATTCACCGGTCCATGTCCTTTACCTAAGACTTTGTCTTTGCCTTTTTCTATGGCGGTATTGAGGTAGTGACAGGCTTTTGTGGTGGCAACTTCGAGGTTTTCACCTAAGGCGATGTGTGTAGCGATGGCAGAGGAGAGTGTACACCCTGTGCCGTGTGTGTTGATGGTGTCTATGGCTTTGTTTTGTATGATGGTAGTTTTTTTGGTTTGATAGTTGTAGAGTACATCTGTCATGGTCTCGGTGAAGTCTAAGTGTCCGCCTTTGAGTAGTACTGAAGTATGGTACATATCTGAAAGTGCTTTGGCTGAGGCTTCTTGGTTTTCACTAGAGATGTCATGACCTATGAGAAGTGCTGCTTCAGGGATGTTGGGGGTGATGAGCATGACATGGGGTAAAAATGCCTTGAGACTCTCTATGGCATCATCGGTGATGAGTTTGTCTCCTGAAGTGGCTATCATCACTGGATCTAAGACGATGTTTTTCACATCATATTTCGCTAAAGTACTTTGCATTGCTTCTATGACTTCAGAAGAGTGCAGCATACCTATCTTCACTGCATCAAAGTGTATGTCATCCAGCACTGCTTCAAGTTGCTTGACGATATGTGGTACAGGAATGGCATGAATGTCTGTAACCCCTTGTGTATTTTGTGCCGTGGTCGCGGTAATGACCGATGCAGCGTAGCCACCATTTGCAGAGATGCTTTTGATGTCTGCTTGTATGCCTGCACCACCACCTGAGTCAGAGCCTGCTATGGTTAGCACGGTAGGGTATGCATGGTTCATATCTTCCACTCCTCTTGTTGGTAGGCTGAGTCCCAAAACATATATTCAAGCTGTGACGTTTTGGTGAAGGCTTCTTCCATTTTAGCCAGGTTTTCAGGTGATGCAGTCTGTGCATAACGGTTACATATATCTATGGCTTGCTGTACAGCTGCGGCAAATTCTTCACTGGCATAGGTGTCTATCCATGACTGGTAAGGGTTTGTGCCACTGTTGTCTTGCATCTTCAAGATGAAGTCACCCACCTCTTTGTAGATGGTAAAACAAGGTAACACAGCGGCTATACCTACTTCTATAGAGTAGTTATGCACCATACGTGCCACATAAGAGTTGTAAAGCTCACACGTAGGTGATGGGGTGGGGTGACGGTATTTGTCTTCTAAAAACTGCTCATGCAGTGCATCTTCAACCAGTATGATGCCTGTAGCAGACTCATAAAAAAACTGTGTCTCTTCAGAACGATGACACTTGGTTCCTACGGTTACGAGTGACTTTTTGTATTCGGAAAGGTAGAGTGAGTCCTGGTTCACATAAAAGCCAAAGATGTCTTTGTCTAATGTCGCCTGCATAAGGTCTACAACAAAACCGTGTTTGATGATAGCTTGAAAGATGTGTTCTGTTTTTTTTCGGGTGTTTTCGTACCAATTTTCCATCGTAAACTCTTTTTTTAGATGATAATAGCAAATGTTCCTAAAAGAGCCTGATAGATTGGGAAATTTTGAATCACTTTTTCAAATGTGATACGATAATGCTATGGGATGTTAAATATTGATGTAATAGATAGTGCGGTAATATACCTTTAGCTAAGCATTGCTTGGGAGGTCTCTTCAAACACTTGCTTAGAGCAAAAAACATAAGTTGTACCTAAAAATGCAAACTCCAAATAATACGCATGAAGCATCAGCCTTGAAGCACCTGTGGTTTTAATGCGTTCATTATGTTCTATTTTATCATTTAAAAAGTCATCGACAAAATGTTCATCAAGACCATAGATGGGGTCACCTACGATGCGATGCCCTATGGCATCCAAATGTACCCTTATTTGGTGCTGTCGTCCTGTGTAGGGTATGGCTTCTACGAGGGTTTGGTTTTTGGCTTTGTTGTAGGCTAGGGGGCGTATGCGTGTGCTTGACACTTTACCATTTTCAGCTGTTTGCATTTTTATCTTGATGAGCCCCTCAGAGTTGGTGATCTTTTTGTCTATCAAGACTTCTTCTCTTAGCTCATTTTCTACAAGGGCTTTATATTTTTTTACAAATGCTTTTTTCTCAAACATCTCTTGTAAAACGTACTGAGCGTAGCCATTTTTAGAGACGAGTACCAGTCCTGATGTTTCTGCATCTATGCGGTG
>CAZQOC010000147.1:0-1490 GCA_964594745.1 uncultured Sulfurovum sp. | reverse complement strand
AAACGCTCAAGCGCCTCAGTTCTGTTTTGCTCTTGGCTACGGTGCTGCTGTGATTTGAGAACAATGATGCCCTCTTTGGTGATGCGCTTGTCTTTGAGTGCAAGGAGTTTCTCTTTGTAAAAGTCTGGTAGAGACGAAGCTTCGATGTCAAAACGAAGATGTATCGCCACAGAAGTTTTATTTACCTTCTGTCCTCCAGAGCCTTGTGCTCTTATGGCTTCAAAGACGATTTCGTTTTCATCGAGAGATACGGTATTTGAGATATGTAGCACAAGGACTCCTTTTATAGTATGAGTCAGATTATAGCTGATTTGCGTGTAACATTTGACACTCAATAGAAATTATTGTATCATTATGTATATACCAAAAGGATGTATAATGACAGTATCCATAAAAAAGTGGGGTAATTCTTTAGCTTTACGTATACCTAAAGATATTGCTCAGACATTAGATATAGAAAACAACTCTACATTGGAACTAAACATAAAAGATGGTGCATTAGTCATAAAACCACAAAATGAAACGCTTCTTGAAAGTTTAGTTTCTGGCATAAATGCAGATAATCTACATACAGAAGTCGAAACGGGTAGGGTAGTAGGTAATGAAGAGTGGTAATGACCTATCAGATGCTTACGTGCCAGACAGAGGTGATATTGTTTGGCTAAACTTCTCACCTCAAACAGGACACGAACAAAGAGGTACACGTCCTGCACTCATACTCTCACCCAAGATTTACAATGAAAAGACTTCATTGTGTGTTTGTCTCCCCATCACTTCTAAAGTCAAAGGTTATCCTTTTGAGGTGGCACTTCCCAAAGGACTTAAAGTAGAAGGTGTCATACTCTCAGACCAAGTTAAAAATTTGGACTATAGTGCTAGAGATGCAACTTATATATGTGAAATCCCATCTGAAGTGCTAGCCACTGTGCAGAAAAATGTTTTGGCTTTGGTGGGGTAGGTTATCATTTTTATTTGACTATATATTGCTACATTGCAAGAGAGAATTATGCTATTATTCCATCTTTAAAACAAGAGGATAACACACATGGGAATTTTCGCTTTACAGTCAATCGTCGGAGGTTTTTTAGATGAAGATCTAAAACATTTCAATAAAGTTTTTGATGATTGGTGTGTGCAGTTTGAGAGCATAGAAGATGCTCAGCTTATACTAGACAGTCTTGAAAAAAATGAGCAGATTAAGATCGTTGAGATCACCCCGCTAAGTTATCCGAAATACTTCTTTCCTAAACTACAAGGTATCATCCACGCCACACGAGAATACGAAGGAAACATCATCTGCATCGTTGAGCCACAAATGGGTATGAGTTTCCGCATAGCTATATGTGACTTAAAGACCAAAAAGGTAAGAGTACTCGGTACACGCTATAAGAGTGCACTTAGTGCTGAAGGGGCTTTTGCTAATTTGTCTTTTACCTTGTGAAATGAGAGGTTAGTTATCATTATCACACTTATTTTTTGGTGTAGATTTA
>CAZQOC010000146.1:1976-4361 GCA_964594745.1 uncultured Sulfurovum sp. | reverse complement strand
TGCAGATTATGATAAAACCATCTTAAGTAATGAAGATTTCTTTAAAATGTTCGATATGGAACTACTCCTTGGTAATTACTTTTTTGTGAAATATGAAGATGACTTGGCAAAACTCTTTAGCACGTTGCATGAACCAGAAGAGTATGAAGACTTGATTAAAAGCAGTAGCACTGTGGTGACGGCATCGTCTCAGACTGCGTTAGAAGCAAAAGTGGCTGGGGCTAAGGTGGTGTATCTGTCATTGCCCCAAAGAGAACTGTATACTCCCGCCCTTTTGGAAAGCTACGGGATTACAGTGATTAGAGGTTTAGATAGTGATGAACTGAAGGCATTTTTACAAAATAATGTATCAAAAGACGGAAATTGTATCGAAAAATTTGACGAAGAAAATATTTTAATTAAACCTTAGCTTATATTTTAAATAATTTAAGACTATAGCACTCCTAATTTACCTATGGTAACACTATAGGTAAATTTTCATACTCCCCCTATAGAAGCACAACTCTTTAACACCGACTTGATTATAATGACTTATTATATTTCTAATATAGGAGGAAACAAATGCAAGAAGAAAAAAATGGTCGTCGTGATTTTATGGGCATGGCACTAGGTGCATGGGCTGCTGTAGTGGGTGGCGGAAGTGCACTTTATGCCATGAAGCGTACCTGGGATCCCTTACCATCAGTAAAAGCAGCAGGATTTACCACAATCGATTTAGCTGCAGCAGAGCCAAATGTACTTGCTGTTGAAAAATGGAGAGGTAAGCCTATCTTTGTTTTGAAAAAAACTGCAGATATGCAACCCAATGATAGAGATATTGTGATAGGTTCAGATAGATTTCATATCTCTATCGGTCTTTGTACACACCTTGGTTGTATTCCGGCATATGCAGGAGCAGAACATAAATTTAAATGTGCTTGTCATGGTGGAGAATTCGATGCAAGTGGAGATGTGTTAAAGTCTCCCCCACCAAGTCCTCTTGTGATTCCTCCATTTAAAATCGAAGGTACTAAATTGGTCTTAGGTGAAACAGGTCCTGAGTATAAAAAAATGTTAGATGCTGGTCTAACTGCATAAGGGGAGAAGATGGCACATTTTGATGAAAACGCTAAGCCTTTTAGTGAAAAATGGTTAGATGAGCGTATTGGATTAACAACACTGAAGCGTGTACTCAATACGGAGTATTGGATTCCTAAAAATATTAACTTCTTATGGGCAATGGGTATGGTGCTTGCTGCAACATTTGGTATATTATTGGTCTCTGGAATTATGTTATTGATGTACTACAAACCAGATACAAATTTAGCATTTGATTCAGTGAACTATACCATTATGTCTGAAGTAGGATATGGATGGCTATGGAGACATATTCATGGTGTGGGTGCATCAATTGTATTTTTGATTATCTATATCCATATGTTTACAGGGATCTATTATGGTTCATATAAGCGCGGTAGAGAACTTATCTGGCTTTCAGGTATGGGACTTTTTGTCGCATTCTCGGCAGAGGCATTCTCTGGATATATGCTACCATGGGGACAAATGTCTTACTGGGCAGGTATGGTTATTACCAACCTCTTTAGTATGGGATCCTTAGAGCTTAATGGTGTGGTTGAGTGGTTACGTGGAGATTATGTACCAGGTGATGCGTATTTAACACGTTTCTTTATGTTGCATGTGTTACTTATCCCTTTAGCAATTATTGGTTTGATTGTTTTACACTTTGGTACACTTAGACTACCACACGTGAACAATCAAGAGGGCGAAGAGATAGATTTTGAAGAATCTGCAGCATTGTGGAAAGCAGGCAAAAGAAAAGAGTCAAAAGTCATTCCATTCTCTCCAGTATTTTTGAGTAAAGATGTCTTTGTCTTGGGTGTCTATTTTATGCTCTTTTTCTATTTGGTATTTTACCACTTTGAATTTGCTATGGATCCTGTAAACTTTGACCCAGCAGATGGGCTTAAAACACCAGCACACATCTACCCAGAGTGGTATTTCTTATGGTCTTATGAGATTTTACGTCCATTCTCTAAAGATGTTGGTTTGATTGCCTTTGGTGTTGCGCAGGCAGCATTCTTCTTCTTACCGTTTATCGACAGAAGTCCAAATGTTGCACCCGCACATAAAAGAGGATTATTCCAAATATGGTTCTGGGTATTGCTTGTAGATATGATAGTATTGACAGCAATGGGTAAACTCCCACCAACCAATCCTACCTTTGCAATGATTGGATTGATTGCCGCAGTCTTATTTTTAGCAATGGGACCAATCTTATTGATCATTACAATGCGTGAAAAAAAATTAGAGAAAGGAGCATAACATGAGAGAATTAAAAATAGTTGCAGTTGTTGTATTCTTTTCACTTTTGACTTACTGGTTGGT
>CAZQOC010000146.1:0-1876 GCA_964594745.1 uncultured Sulfurovum sp. | reverse complement strand
TCTAATGTTGACCATAAATATGTAGATACGATGACGCACCCTATGGGAAGCATTAAAACGATGTTTACAGACAATCAGTCTATCGCAGATGTGGTAGCATTCTTGATGACAAAAAAAGCAGGGGAAGTGACACCTAAAGAGGCGTATGAAGAGGCATGTGGCAGATGTCATGCTATGCGTTATGCAAATCTTACACAACTGGGTGAAACACCTAAGTTTAAACATGAAAAAGATAAGCTTGCCTATAAAATAAAAGTCATTGATGAGCAAGATGCAGTGAAAAAGTATATGGGTAAATTACCTCCAGATTTATCTATTATGATTCGTGCAAGGGGTGAACATTTCCTAGAGACTTTTGTGGAAAATCCACAGTCACAACTTCCAGGTACGTCTATGCCTAGAACAGGACTGACTGAAGAAGGATATGAAAAAGTAAAAGCATACCTTGAAGAAGTAGGTGACCCTAGTAAACCTAAACGTGAAGCAACAGGACCATGGGTACTTGGGTTCTTCTTTATCTTTACGATACTGGCATATCTATGGAAACAATCCCAATGGAGAGACCTTCATTAATCTTTTGAGATGCTTTATTGCATCTTTGAAGGAGTGACTCAGTCATGTACTGGAAGTACACTCCTTCATCACAACCTACAAATCTACAACAAATCATCACAAAATCTTCAATGAAGTAAATTGCAGGTTCTATACGCAATAATAAATACCAATACAAACAAAATCCTTTATTTTATCCCCCTTTTATCAACATTTGGGTACCCTAATAAAATTACGGAAAATAACACAAAAAATTATATATTGGATTTTATATGCTTATAGATGGACATGGTCGCGAGGTAAATTATCTTCGTATTTCAGTCACGGAACGTTGTAACTTTAGATGTCAGTACTGTATGCCTGAAAAACCCTTTTCATGGGTACCTAAAGAGAATTTACTCTCGTTTGAAGAACTTTTTTTATTTGTAAAAGTGGCTATTGATGGTGGGGTGACAAAGATACGTCTTACAGGGGGCGAGCCACTGCTTAGAGAAGACCTCGATACTTTTATTAAAATGATAAATGACTACAAAGAGGGACTTGATTTGGCTCTGACCACTAATGCCTTTTTACTCCCAGAAGCGGCACAAAGACTTAAAGATGCAGGACTTAAACGTCTTAATATTTCTTTAGACTCCATGAAGGAAGATGTCGCAGCCAAGATAGCAGGTAAAGATGTACTTGCTAAAGTGTTTGAAGGTATCGACAAGGCTTTAGAAGTAGGTCTAAAAGTCAAAATTAACATGGTACCACTCAAAGGTGTGAATGATGATGAGATACTAGATGTCATGGCATACTGTGAAGCACGTGATATGAAAGTGCGTTTTATAGAATATATGGAAAATGCACATGCAGACCAGGCACTTAAAGGGATGCACGGTAGAGAGATACTTGAAAAGGTAAAAGAGAAATATACCATCAAAGCACTAGGGCGTGAAGGTGCAAGTCCATCATTTAATTATCTTATAGAAGAGACAGGATATGAATTTGGACTTATAGATCCACATAAACATGATTTCTGTGAAAATTGTAACCGCATTAGACTCACAGCAGAAGGAAATCTTATTCCTTGTCTCTATTTTGATGAAGCTTTGAGTATTGCAGAGTCGGTCAAAAAAGGGGATATTCAAGGCGCAGCAGATGTACTTGCCACTGTACTTAAAGATAAACCAAAAGAGAACCGTTGGTCTGAAGAAGAACTTGAAGACAGAGAAGTCTCCAAACGTGCATTTTATGAGACAGGTGGCTGATGTTTTATTTAACAGAGCAGTTTTTTTCTATACAGGGTGAGGGTAAGTATGCTGGTGTGCCTTCTTACTTTCTG
>CAZQOC010000145.1:0-4381 GCA_964594745.1 uncultured Sulfurovum sp. | reverse complement strand
CTTTCAGGGATACCTTCTGCTGTCACCATGATAGATTTGAATTGTCCGTCAATGGCAATCGCCTCCATCGTTACATCATATGCTGTTCTAAATGATGCAAAGTTAAGCAGAACATCCGCTTGAGGTTGTTCCGCAACTGCATCCGCTGTTGTTTTATAAAGTGGAATCATAATTTCATCTGGTCCATAAAAGAATTTTTCAAATTTATTTCCAGATGTTGGCGCAACAATCCCTGCTACTGATGGTTTTTCTCTTTTAATTGTATAATCATAATCCAACATTCTTTGAATGGCTGTTTTATTGTTATTCCAAAAAATCGCTTGTGTATCTTTAGTATATAATTTACTCATCTACTTCTCCTACCCTACTTCTCTAATGCCATACGTACAATGTCTGTAACATGTGTCTCTGGTCCATAAACATGAATATCTAGACCTAGTCTATCCGCTGCTTCTTTAATATCTTTAAGACCTTTTTCATAGTTTGGCCCTCCACGTCTTACATAAATGGTTGTTTTATGTGCTTTTAGTTTATCTGCATAAATCTCAAATGCCTGGATAATCCCTGTAAATGTTTTGGCAACATCTGTAAAGTTGGCAATAGCACCACCAATAATAAGTACTTTACCTCTAGGATCATCATATCTTGTCATAAGATCAAAGATAGTTTCTGCATAAAACTTCGTTTCACCTGTGGTTGGTCCACCAGAGTATTCACCATAGTTTGCCAAATCTTCAACACCTGCAAAGTCTGCAATGGTATCTGCATACACAACTGAAGCACCACCACCTGCAACCATTGTCCAAATACGACCTTGTGGGTTGAGGATAGTTAATTTAAGCGAAGCACCTGATTTACTGTCTGCTTCCGCAATCGCTTTTTCTTCTGCTGATTGATCTTCCATACCAAAGGCTGTTGGGAAATCAATATCTCCCCATGCATCTACCATCATAAATCCTGCTGTGTCATCAAGACGTGCAACAAGGTCAAGAATTGCCATTTCACCATTGTCTAACATAACGATTGGGTTGATTTCAAGGTAAGCAAAGTTCATATCTCTGTAGAATTTAAAGAACTGAATTGCAAAAGAAGCAAATGCTGTTTTGTTCTCATCTGGAATATCTTTTGGGATATGTGCTTTTACAGCTTTTTCCATATCTGCATCTGACATATTGATAGGCACATGCACTTCATTCACTTTTTCGTCCCATCCTTCTTCAACTTCCATACCACCTTCAGCTGACATATAAAGTACATCATCTTCTCCTACGGTAGTCGCTGAAATATAATACTCTTGCTCTTGTGTATGTGGCGTAAATGGCTCAACAATGAAATGTGATAAGTGACCTTTTTCACCTGAGAGTAATGTGACATCATGTGATTGTTTTTCATCAATCCATTTTGCTGCTTCTTCTAAAGTGACATCTCCTGGCTTATTTGTTTTAAATAAAACAAGATCATTTTTACCTCTTTTACCAAAAAGCATATCTGGTTTTGCCACCAATGCTTCTTGATTAAGCCATTCAAAACCATGTTCTTTTGCTTTTTCTCTTAATTCATCACCACTGCTTACCAATACAGATTTAAATCCATAGTGGAAACCGTCAAAATACTCATTCCAATGTCTAGCAAAGATTGCTTTACCATCATACTCTCTAATCGCCTTTTGAGCCATCGAGTTCTCCTTTAGTTTAGTTCCTAATAGTCTAGCACTAAGTAGTTTTAAGTTTTGTTTGGGTGATAGTAATCATAAGAAGAAAGTAAATATTGTGTATTTTAGAAACAGTTTTAAAGACTATTTTGAACAAGATAAAATATTATAGTATCGTAATTGATATGCTTCTCGTCCTCTTGCATCATCATAGCACCTAAGCCCTTTGGATTTTAGCTTTTTTGCAAGCCAATAAGGTTTATAAATTCTATTGGCAAAATGTTTAGATGGATTATCTATCACATAGTAGAGCGCTCTATGAAAAATAATGAGTGAAGCACTTACAAGTAAGAGTCCCATAACAATATAAAATCCTCTTTTATATTGTTTTTGAAACTCTGGTAATCGTACACGCACACTATGATTAAATATATCTAGCATCAAGACAACTGATATCATCACATAAGGAGCAAAATCTGTGATATGCACGCGTTGTCTTAATGAAAGTAACAAAGAAAAAGCTAAAGCAGTAAAGGAAATATACCATAATAGATTTTTCTTCCCGCGTAACAAAATACGGTACATTGCATAGAAGAAATATAGGAAAAGTAAAGGTGAAAATACAGTTGCATAGAGTCCAAATATTTCAATAAAATGTCCTGAAGGTCTTCCGCCTATAGCTATACCTTTTGCTAAATAAATAAAGGCTAATAAAAATGCCAATGAACCAATAGCCAATTTTTTATCTTTGTATATCACACCATACAATAATAATGCCAAAAAAAAGATAATAGAAGATTCATCTATAAAGAAGAGTGCAAGCATAATAAAGGGTAAAAAGATACGCTGATTATTTTCATATAATAATACAAAAAGCAATACCAAAGAAAGAGCAATAATCGCAGTATTGGCTAAAGACATTCCTGTTAAAATACCTGGTAAAAGCATAAATATCAGTGTAGATAAATAGGCATCACTCTCTCGTATAAAATACTGTCTGCTAAGTTTATAGTAGAGGAAAAGTGATAAAAACCCAAAAAAGATGAAGAAGATACGTAGCCCCAAGAAACCACCAATCAGTCTCTCTCCCCAATGCATAAAAGTAGAAACGATATCGTGAGAACTAAAATAAATATAGGCTTCATGTGGACTAATGGGGGTTGTTGTGGCTAGATAAAAAACAGCAAGAACATAAAGTCCTACGATAAAAAGGAAATGCTGTTTTTTCATAGACATATTAGAGTTTTAAAAAGTTATCTAACATCTCATGTCCATGTTCTGACATAATAGACTCGGGGTGAAACTGTACACCATAGATGGGTTTGTCTTTTATTTGCAAAGACATAATCTCATCATCATCTTTACTATGTGACGTGGCAATAATACACTCAGGTAATGTCTCTTTTTTTACTGTAAGCGAGTGGTACCGTGTGGCTCTAAACTCTTCAGGTAAGCCCTTAAAAATAGGTGTATCCGTAGCGACTTCAACTTGAGAGGTCTTACCATGCATCATGTTTTTAGCTCTCACTACATCTCCACCAAAAGCCTGGGCAATACTCTGATGCCCAAGACAGATACCAAAAATCGGTGTCGTGTCTGCAAACTCTTTAATAACATCTAACGTCACACCTGCATCATCTGGCGTTGAAGGACCGGGGGAGAGGATGATTTTTTCAGGATTTAAAGCTTTAATTTCATCTATACCAAGCTCATCATTACGAATAATTTTAAGATCAGCTCCAAGTTCACGACAGTACTGTACTACATTGTAAGTAAAACTATCATAATTGTCTATCATGAGTATCATCTATATATTCCCTTCTCAAGTCTTAAGTGTATTATATCTCTTTATTTTTATGTTTCGACTTTCTAGTATATTTTTTCTTTTTTGCTGACTCACTACGTGTGCTTAGGTTTATCTCTCTTTTTATGTGAGCGAGGATGTTTCCATCACGTTGTTTTTGACTGTTCTTGTTTTTACCTTTTGGTTTTTTTGACATGGTGTTTCCTTTAACAATCTAGTAATGATAACGGCAAGACACAACCAAGATACTCTCTTCAAAAACCTCATAGACTAAACGATGTTCTTGCGTGATACGTCTTGACCAGTACCCTGCCAACTCATGTTTAAGTGGTTCAGGTTTGCCTAACCCATCAAAAGGGTCTCTTTTTGTGTCTTTTATGAGGGTATTTATCTTTCTAAGTACTTTTTTGTCTTTAACCTGCCAGTACAAATACTCATCCCAAGCTTCATCTGTAAAGGTTAGTTTCATTCTTCTATAAGCTCACGCTCTACTACCCTACCTGCCCTAGCACTAGCTATGGACTCCAGCAAATGCTTTCTATTGTTCTCTGACCTAAGCAGATACTCTGTTTCATTCATGGAGTTGTAGTCATCTAAAGAGATGATGACAACATTTTCTCCATTTTTTCTGTTGACTACGACAGCCTCAGAGTTATGATACACATCATCAAAGATGGACTTTAGGTTGTTGCGTGCTTCTGTAAAGTTTACTACTTGCATAGGGTTTCCTTTTCTGTTCGTTATTCTGTACATATTATAGTACATAATAGAGAAAAAGTCAAATTGAGAGTTTATCCCAAATCTCGAAATAGAACTTCACCCATTAGATAATTTTAGTAAAAACTCCTCAAATTGGTATATAAGACCGAAGAAAGACTCTAACAGATTTACTCTGTTTCTTTGGCTTTTGGGTTGTAAAAACTACT
>CAZQOC010000144.1:0-4433 GCA_964594745.1 uncultured Sulfurovum sp. | reverse complement strand
GTTTTTTTCTATACAGGGTGAGGGTAAGTATGCTGGTGTGCCTTCTTACTTTCTGCGTACTGGCGGATGTAACCTCAATTGCCCAGGTTTTGGTGCCCAGTATGAGGTAGAAGGTGAAGTCCGTCTAGGGTGTGATACCTATTTTGCTGTAGATGGGCACTTTGCTTCATCATGGCAGAAAATTGACAATGCAGATGGTTTGACGCTACACTTGAAACATGAATTTGATGCTTTAGGGTATACCCCTGATGTGGTGATTACCGGTGGTGAGCCTTTGATGTATGCCAAAGATGATACTTTTTATGCGGTGATACAATGGTTGGTTGCTTGTGGGGTACAGATAACCTTTGAGACCAATGGTACGATAGAGATAGATTTTGAAAAGTATCCTGCGTACAAATCATGTATCTTCGCACTCTCTTTGAAGCTTAAAAACTCTGGAGAACCTAAGGCAAAACGCATCAATCCTCAGGCACTTAAAAATATACAAGACCATGCTAAAGAATCATTTTTAAAGTTTACGATAGACACAGAGTTAGTGAATAGCACAGCCTTGGATGAAATCAATGAAATAAGAGAGATCTTACCAGAGCTGGAGGTCTATTGTATGCCTGTAGGGGAGAGCAGAGACACTATATGGAAAAATGATAGAGCAGTCTTTGAGTTTTGTATGAAACATAATTTCCGTTATAGTGACAGACTGCATATCCGAGTATTTGACACTACCCAAGGTGTTTAATTGGGTGTGACATTGATGCCAGGGTTATCGGGTGTACCGATATAGTCGCTGACTGTCTCATGTGTCATTTTAATGTAACTTAAAAGCCCCGCAAAAAGGACCAATCCTAAGATGATAAGACGTATCGTTTTACGTTTTTGTGTTGATTCTTGATTGTTATAGTCATCAATCGTAGACATGCTTGGTTCATTGACTAGTTTCATTTTCTTTCCTTTTGTTGTAATGATGGATCGTTTTTCTCATAGATTTCCAGCCGTTCCAGTTTGTTAAAATGTTGTAAATTGTGTTGTACAAATTTGACTGAAATCCAAACAGTGATGGGTAAAGATATATACCAAAGTATTTCTCCTAAATATGCCATGTTATCTCCTAATAATGATGTGTGTCAGCATTGACTTCTTCGATAGTCATTTTATTTTTGTCCATAGAACGCCAGACTAAAAAAATGTAGCCAAGTACCACAGGTACAAGCAGTGAGACTATGGACATGACAGCAAGTGTATAGTGGCTTCCTGAGCTGTTTTCTATGGTCAGAGAGCTTTGTAAGTCCACCAGTGATGGATAATATGCTGTATGGTCAAAGCCTAACATAAAGAGTAAAATAGTGACTACCAACACCGTACCTGTTCCTGTGAACCAAATGGCTTTATGGTTTTGCTTGTAGAGTGCACTATAGATACCATAGAGTAAGCTGGCAAGCCCTGTAAGCAGTATGACTCCCAAGAAAGGGTAGTGCATTAAGGTATGTAAAAATCTTCTTGGTTCTATAAATACCATTTGAGTCTCTGGGGTGTAGCTGTACCCTTGCTCAAAGAGTATAAATCCAAAGACAAAAAGGAAAAAAGGTAAAAAGATGAACGTATTGTTTTTTAATGATTTCATAATACGCTTTGCAATGGCTTCATTGTCTAAATTGTTGTAAAAATAGAGTGATGCCTGAATACGTGAAAGAAATACAAGCATAATGCCAAATGATACATTAAACGGATTAAGCAGTGCTTCGAGTCCATAGCTGGCTTGTGTCCAGTGTGAGAGATGCATCTCGTTGACCACAAAGTTACCGCCAGTATAAAGTGTCGCCAGCGCAACACCTAGTAAAAACACTCCTAAAGAACCGTTGATGAAGAGTAGCTTTTCATAAAACTTCTCCCCAAAAACATTGTCAGGTTTTTTACGGTACTCATAAGAGACTGCCTGGATAATAAAACAAAACAAAATTGCCATCCAGACATAATAGGCTCCACCAAAGCTGACGGCATAAAAAAGAGGAAAGGCCGCAAAGAGTGCTCCCCCGAACATGACTAAGGTTGTAAACGTAAGTTCCCACTTTCGACCTAGTGAGTTAATAATGAGTGAGCGTTCATCGTCTGTTTTTCCCAGTGTATAAAGCAGAGTCTGCCCTCCTTGTACAAGAGTCATAAAGACAAAGAGCGCACCCAATAGACTTACAATAAGCCACCAATATGTTTGAAGTGTCAGTAAAGAGATAGAATCTAACATCTTAATGTTCCCCCTCTGGTCCAATTTTAATTTGTTTTAGCATGATTTTGATCTCAGCGATAAGCAGGCCTGTGAAAAGTACGGCAAAGAGCCAAAAGGTAATCATGACAGATGTTGATGCTACATTGGATGCTGCCATCCCTACAGGCAGAAGATCTTGAATCGCCCATGGTTGACGACCTGCTTCTGCAACTATCCAGCCAGCTTCCTGTGCCACATATCCTAAAGGAATGGTAAAGAGTGCAGCCCACAGTACCCACCGCTTCTGCTCAATTTCATTGATCATCGCAAAGTAAAGCACGAGAATAAATAAGATGAGAAACCATGTACCTAATCCGACCATGGTATGAAAACTGTAAAAGGAGAGTGCTACATTAGGCACAGCATCTTCAGGTTTTTTCAAGTACCCATAGCCCATATAAGGTTGGTTTTTCTCGAAGACAGTTAAGGCTTCTTGTGCTTTTTGTTTGTTGCCTTCTTTTTTCGCATCTTTATAACTTTTTAGCGCAGAAACAGCCAGTTTTCCTTGAGTCATTTTTTCTTTTACGGACATAATATGATGTTTTTCATTCCCATAAAGTATATCTTCTATCCCTGGAACAAAAGCCGTGAGAGAGTGGTACGCTAAAAAGGAGAGGGCATTAGGGATCTCTACTTTGAAGTGAAATGGATCTTTATCATCGCCTAAAGTCTTTTCATTGTCAAGAAGACCAATGGCTATGATACCTGCCCTTGATTCTCCTTTATAGAGTCCTTCCATGGCTGCAAGCTTCATCGGCTGTTGTTGTGCGACTTGAAAAGCCGACTCATCTCCTGAGTTGAGGAGGAAAAAAGAGGTAATAAGCCCAAATGAAGCCGCCACAATCATACTGCGTTTTGCAAACATGACATCACGTTTTTTAAGTAGATACCATGCACTGATACCTATGACAAACAAAGAGGCTAAAACGTAGCCACTGCTTACTGTGTGTAAAAATTTACTGACAGCATTTGGATTGAAAATAACTTCTGCAAAATCTTCCATTTCGTTTCTCGCTGTATCGGGATTGAAATGCATTCCTACAGGGTGTTGCATCCAGCCGTTGGCAATGAGTATCCATAAAGCAGAGAGGTTAGAGCCAATCGCCACAAGCCATGTGGAGAGCAGATGCATTCTTTTACTGACTTTATCCCAGCCAAAAAACATGACAGCAAAGAAAGTTGACTCCATAAAAAATGCCATCAATCCTTCTATGGCAAGAGGTGCGCCAAAGATGTCCCCCACTATCCATGAGTAGTTTGACCAGTTGGTTCCAAACTCAAACTCCATGATAATTCCAGTGGCCAACCCTATCGCAAAGTTAATGGCAAGCAGTGTCATCCAAAATTTCGTCGTTTTTTTCCACCAGGTATCATCTGTTTTGACATAGATTGTTTCCATAATGGCAATGATGAAGGTCAGTCCCAGTGTAAGCGGTACAAAAATCCAATGATACAGCGCAGTCAA
Source organism: uncultured Sulfurovum sp. (assembly GCA_964594745.1). GTDB lineage: Bacteria > Campylobacterota > Campylobacteria > Campylobacterales > Sulfurovaceae > Sulfurovum. The sequence continues at coordinate 708 of CAZQOC010000144.1, read as the reverse complement.
GGCAAATTGTGCACGTGACCAGTCTATGAGTAGATCCGTATGTTCCATTAGTGTTCCTTGTGTGTTAGTTGTTCTAAAATGTAGTGGCTTCGCTGTGCATCATTTTGAAAATGTGTTTCTAGATAATTTGGGAAGAAAAGCCATTTCACCACAGCAAAAAGTATAAAGAGTTTAATGGCTATGAGTAACCACAAACGTTTACCTAACTTCATACTCTTAAAGCCTTCATAGTAGAAATTGTAAATCTTTTTCAAACGATACATATGACTCCTTTTTTTGAACATATGATAAAAATATAGCACTTTTATGGTCATATGTCAAGTATTTAAGAATTTATGGTATACTTTTTATATGGGACGCGATAAATTAAAACGAAAACTACAATTTAAACCGATGTGTACATCTTTTGGTTCTCTAAGCTGCAAAAATGAAGATACTATCTATCTGCTACATGAAGAGATGGAAGCACTTTATCTGATGGACAACCAAGGACTGTATCAGGCAGAAGCTGCAACGCAGATGGAAGTGTCACGCACCACATTTGCGCGTATCATAAAGAATGCGAGAGAAAAAGTAAGTATGATGCTCATTGCGGGTGCCAATCTTGAGATAGAAGATGAAAAAGATGAGTATGCGGTGATGTTGGCAAGCAGGAAACAAAATATTTTGGAACTGGGTAAAGCAGATGCCCCTTTTTTAATGCTCTAT
>CAZQOC010000143.1:0-4447 GCA_964594745.1 uncultured Sulfurovum sp. | reverse complement strand
TTTATAACAGTCTTGGGTCAGATGTGGATGTACTTGGTGGAGATATTGGTGTAGGCGCGAGAGAAGTGGGTTATCTTTTTGGACAATACAAACAACTGACCAACTCCTATAATAGTATTATTACCTCAAAGCCTCTCTCTTTGGGCGGAAGTTTAGGACGTACAGAAGCAACAGGGTATGGACTTATCTACTTTACTCAAACACTTCTTGAAGACATGGGAGAGACACTTAAAGGTAAAATTTGTACTATCAGTGGAAGCGGAAATGTCGCTATCCATGCCATAGAAAAGCTTTATGACCTAGGTGCCATACCTGTCACCTGTTCTGACTCCAAAGGTGCGATACATGACAGCAATGGTATTGACCTTGCGTTACTTAAAAAAATCAAACTAGAAAGACGTGCTTCATTAGAATACTATGCACATGAACGCAACAGTGCAAGTTATGTGAAAAAAGAGAATTATGTAGGTGGTAGCAGTTATGTATGGGATATTCCTTGTTTTGCAGCGTTTCCATGTGCTACGCAAAATGAATTAGGTCTAACCTGTGCCAAAAAACTTGTTCAAAATGATGTCAAAATCATCGCTGAAGGAGCAAATATGCCCACCACGCCTGAAGCAATAGAAGTTTTTCAAGAACATAACATTATTTTTGCACCTGCTAAAGCTGCAAATGCAGGAGGTGTTGCTGTATCTGTTTTAGAAATGGGGCAAAACAATTCACTCAAGTATCTCTCTTTTGAGCAGGTAGATAAAAGACTCCAGGGTATCATGTCCAATATTTACAGTGACATTAAAATAACATGTGACGCGTATGACTTAGAGATGGATCTTATTGCAGGGGCAAATATATTGGGCTTCAAACGCGTAGCCGATGCAATGATTATGCAAGGGGTATAAAGATTAAAAGTGCAAGATTATTGCTTATCTCGCTTTTTCCACTCTTTTTCGAATTTCTTGCGTTTGGTATAAGATAACTTCTCGATAAAAACTTTACCATCTAAATGGTCCATCTCATGCTGCATCGCTACAGCTAAAAAATCATCATCTTCAATGGTATGTTTTCCGCCGTCTCTGTCGTAGTACTCTACTTTCACATGTTTTGCACGTTCTACATCTTCATAAAACCCAGGTACAGAAAGGCAGCCTTCTTGAAATTTTTCTGTACCATCTGCTTCTAGTATCACTGGGTTTATCATCTCTAAGGTATTTTCCTTAGGTTGATCATGTTCACCCTCTTCATCTTCTAGTGGTATATTAATAATCAAAGCTCTGATATCCACTCCTACCTGAATGGCTGCCAGTCCTACCCCATTTTTGGCACGCATGGTATCATACATATCATCTAGTAGGGTATGGAGCTGGGCATCAAAAGAGAGTACTTCTTTTGAGACAAGTTTGAGTCTTTTATCTGGATATACAACGATTTCTCTAACCATGCTTTAACCTACACAAAACTTTTTGTAAGGACTTTATCAATGAGTCCATATTCCATGGCTTCTTGGGAAGACATAAAGTTGTCACGTTCTGTATCTTTCTCCAGTTGTTTTGCTTTTTTACCACAGTTTTTTGCCATGATTTCATTGAGTGAATCTTTCAGACGTTGTATCTCTTCTGCTTGTATCTGAATGTCTGTAGATTGCCCTTGTGCTCCACCTGAAGGCTGGTGAATCATAATACGTGCATTTGGAAGCGCATAACGCTTGCCTGGAGTTCCCGAAGAGAGTAAAAAAGCACCCATAGACGCTGCTTGCCCTATACAGATAGTAACAATATCTGGCTTAATGTAGTTCATCGTATCATACATACTCAGCCCTGAAGTAATCACCCCACCTGGAGAGTTTATATAAAAATAGATGTCTTTATCTGGGTCTTGTGCTTCAAGAAAAAGAAGTTGTGCCACAACAGTAGATGCCACCTGATCATTGACCTCACCACTTAACATAATGATACGGTCTTTTAATAAACGCGAATAGATATCGTAAGATCTCTCGCCTCTGCCTGTTTGCTCTACAACGTATGGAATGTAACTCATAATCTGCCTTTGTTAATATATATATAAATAGATTACTATCTGCTCAAATATACATTAAAATAGTTAACAACCAGCCTAAGCTGGTTATTAAAATAACTAGTTATCTAAACCTAACATTTTACCAAAGAGTTTATCTTCAATCATTCCCATTTTTACAGCAGGGAGCAAGTTGTTGTCTTGGTAATATTTAATCACTTGTTGTGGATCTTGACCTGACATCATTGCCTCATAGTAAATCGCTTGAGATACTTCTTGGTCTTCAACGGTAATGTTTTCTTCTTTAGCCAATGCATCTACAATAAATGTTGCTTTTACTGAAGCTACTGCATCTTCTCTTACTGAATCACGAAGTTCATTGATTTTCTTTTCATTATCTTTGTACTGAGCAAGCTCATCTTCACTCATCTCTTGTGCTTTTGCGTTGATTTTTGCATCAATCTCTTGCTCTACAATGTTGTTTGGCAATGCAAAGTCAAATTTCTTAACAAGTGCTTCAACAAGCTTTGGTTTAATCTCTTCATTGTAGATTTTAGAAAGTGCTGTTGTTTCTACTTGTGCTTCCACTTTTTCTGTAAGCTCTTTAAGTGTTGCTTTTTCATCGTTAAGCAATTTTTGTGCCAAGGCATCATCTACCTCTGCGGCTTTTTGCTCTTGAATCTCATGAAGTGTTACTTTGAATGTTGCTTCTTTTCCTGCTAGATCTGCAGCTTGGTACTCTTTAGGGAAAGTAACCACAACATCTTTTTGCTCATCATATTTCATACCGATGATTTGCTCTTCAAACCCAGGGATGAACTGACCAGAACCGATTTTAAGATTAAAGTTCTCCGCTTTACCCCCGTCAAATGCTACACCATCCACAAAACCTTCAAAGTCAATCAGCGTCATGTCACCATCTTTCACTGCACGTTTACGAGCAATTTTTTCAAATGGTGCCTGTTCTGCTGCCATCTCTTTTAGTTTTGCGTCTACTTCTTTTTTGGTTGCTTTTGGTTTTTCAAATGCAGGAACAACATCCATATAACCTTTTGCATCAAATGTCGGTCTTGTTGAAATCTCAACTTCAACTTCGATGCCTTTGTCTGTTTTTTCATATTTTTTAAATCCTGGCTGTCCAAGCATATCAGCTGCAGATATTTTTGCTTCTGCAAGACCTGCATCGATAAGCTCTCTAAGTGCTTCACCCTCTGCATCCTGTGCTAGTTTCTCACCATGCATTTGTTTTACCACAGAAACAGGAACTTTGCCTGCTCTAAAACCATCTACTTTTATTTCTTTAGCTGCTTGCTTAGCAAGTTTTTCTACATTTGCATCAATCGCTGCTGCATCAAGTGTACCACTTACGATGATATTTGCATCATCTACTTTCTTTACTGTAACTTTCACTACAATCCTTTGTATTTATAATGCCGTGATTTTATCTAAAAAAGCATAAGAAACGAATATAGGGGTAAATCTAGCTATAATCTGCTCATGAAGAATACCCATCAAAACATCCAAAAATGGTACATAACCCACGGAAGAGTTAATCTTCCTTGGCGAACTACAGATGATCCTTACCACATCTACCTCTCAGAAGTCATGCTGCAGCAAACACAGGTTAAAACGGTGCTGGAACGGTACTACTTTCCTTTTTTAAAAAAGTTTCCTACACTTCAAGCTTTAGGTGATGCTCCTCTTGATGATGTCCTGAAGATATGGGAAGGGCTTGGGTATTATAATCGGGCGAAAAATTTGCATAAGACGGCTGGGCTATTGATCGCACAAGGGCAAGCACAAGGCATTGCCCCTACGTTGCCATCATCCATAGACGAGCTTATAAGGCTTCCTGGTATAGGAAAAAATACGGCACATGCTGTGGCTACTTTTGCATTTAGGCAGTCTGTGCCTATTATGGAAGCCAATGTAAAACGTATTCTTTGTCGTTTGCATAAGTTAAAATCTCCTACAGATAAAGAGCTCTGGGAGATAGCCTATGATTTAGTAGATAAAGAGAATCCTTTTGACTATAACCAAGCCATGATGGACATAGGCGCTACACTTTGTACACCTAAAAATCCACAATGTGACATTTGTCCCCTGAGCAAACTATGTCAAGGAAAAGACAATCCTGCCCTCTACCCTACCAAAAAGAAACGTGTGGTACCTACACGTGAACAGCATATTATGATTTCTGTGTACAATGACAAGCTTGCACTCGCACAACGCAGTGGAAAATTTCTGCATGGTTTGTGGGGATTTCCAGCTATTGAAGTACCTCTGTGTGCTTCAGATTACATTGGTGAAGTGAGCCATGCCTATACGCATTTTAAACTTGTGTGTAAAGTCTATGTGTATGATGAGCTTGATGCAGAGCAAGAAAACTATTTTCACACCGAAGAGATACACAAACTTGCCATTTCTAAAGTGGATG
>CAZQOC010000142.1:0-4459 GCA_964594745.1 uncultured Sulfurovum sp. | reverse complement strand
ATCCATCATCCCCTCTGCAAATATCAAACTGCTCAATAGTGCAAACCATAGTGCTTTCTTCATACCCTATTCCTTCTTTACCTTCATGGTATTCATTATAAAATGTATCAATATAAATTATATTCTTTTGTTCACTTTTCTCTATTGATATATCAAAAATGAAAGGTTTTATAAGAAAATAGAGAAAATATTATAAGAAAAACTAAATAACCCTATCTTTATCCGATTTATTACGCTATAATTCCGAACTTTTCTGCAAGAGAGTACTAAACTCCTTTTTGAGATATACACAATATCTACATATCCACACGCTAAGACGTGCAATAACCCAAATGGGTTAAAAGTTTGGTATCAATTTGCACAAAAGAGGGTTTAACCTCTTGATACCATATCTTCTCACTAGATATACCAAGACAACTAGAACACCGAAAAATTTAATACAAAGATATACAACCATGAAATTTTCAGATTTTAACTTAAAAGATACTATCCAGGCAGCCGTAACTGAAGCAGGATTTACAGAACCTTCACCCGTACAAAAAGATGCTATACCACTTGTACTCGAAGGACATGACTTAATCGCACAGGCACAAACTGGTACAGGTAAAACAGCTGCTTTTGGCTTGCCAACCATGTCAATGATGAAAGGCGATGGTTCAGTCGAAGGACTGGTTATCGTGCCTACACGTGAGCTTGCGATGCAAGTCTCTGATGAGCTTTTCCGCTTTGGTAAACTCTCAGGTCTTAAAACAGCCACTGTTTATGGTGGAACAGCCTATGGTAAACAGATAGAGCGTATCAAACAAGCCTCTATCGTTGTGGCTACACCAGGACGTCTGCAAGATCTTCTTATGTCAGGTAAAATCAAGATCAATCCAAAATTTGTCATTTTGGATGAAGCAGATGAAATGCTGGATATGGGTTTTCTTGATGAGATCAAAAACATCTTTACCTTTTTACCAAAAGAGCGTCAAACACTCATGTTCTCTGCAACGATGCCAAATGCCATCCGTAAACTTGCAGAACAGATTTTGAAAAACCCAAAAACAGTCTCCATTACCAAGTCAGAGACCACCAACACAAAAATCACACAACTCTACTATGTAGTACAGGAAAAAGAGAGAGATGACGCCCTAGTCAGACTTATAGACTACAAAAATCCAGACAAGTGTATCATCTTTTGTCGTATGAAAAAAGAGGTAGACAGACTCGTAGCACACATGACAGCACAAGGCTTTAAAGTCTCAGGTCTTCATGGTGACATGGAACAAAAGCAAAGAGAAGTGACTATCAGAGCCTTTAAGCAAGGTGGCATAGACATTTTCATCGCTACAGATGTGGCTGCACGTGGACTGGATGTCAATGATGTAACCCATGTATTTAACTACCATATTCCTTTTGACTCTGAATCTTATGTTCACCGTATTGGACGTACAGGGCGTGGTGGAAAGTCTGGTGAAGCCATTACGTTGGTAAGTCCAAATGAACTTAGAACCATTAAACGTATCGAAAAAGATGTAGGTACAAAGATGACAACACAAGTCATCCCTACACGTATGGAAGTACAAAACAACCGTTCAGATGCGCTAATCGCCAAGATTGCTGAAACTAAAGTGACTGACAAAGCCATTGAGCTTGTCAAAACACTTCAGCATGATCTTGACATTGTTACCATCGCTCATCTTTTAGCAAGTATGATACAAAGTGAAAATACCGTCAAAGGAAAAGACAACATCGGTCTTGGTCTCGAAGAGATAGAACTTCTTATAGAACGTGCAATGCAAAACCGTGGAAACGGTGGTGGTGGTCGTAACCGTAGACGTGGTGGCGGAGGCGGTGGATACCGTGGAAACAACAGAAACGGTGGTGGACGCAACCGTCATGGACGTAACGGACGCTCAGGTGGCGGACGTGACAGCCGTAATGGTGGACAGGGTAGTAGAAATTAGACTTTCACTATCTATTAAAGAGAGATTTAAATCTCTCTTCTACTTTTTTTACTATGTAACTAAATAATATTAATTATCCTTTAATATTTTTTATCCTATAATTTTTTTATAAAAACAAAAAGGAATTAACATGAAATTTTCAACTATTCTCACCATCTCCATCGTGACATCCTCTCTACTCTTTGGTAAAACAACCATCGTTGAGCAAGCAAAAAAAGCTGGTTTGCAAGCAATCCCCACAACTGAGAGTGAACTCACTCAGCGCATAGACCCCAATCATGTTCTTACTAAAGAAAAAGTAGAACTTGGTAAAAAACTCTTTTTTGAACCTAGACTTTCAAAAAGTAATCTTATCTCTTGTAATACCTGTCATAACCTTGCCACAGGTGGGGTGGATGGTCTTGCTGCAGCTATAGGTGACAAATGGACAGCGAATCCACACCACCTTAACTCTCCTACTGTATATAATGCTGTATTTTATGATGCACAATTTTGGGATGGAAGAAGTCATAATTTAGAAGATCAGGCACAAGGACCTATGCAGGCGACACCTGAAATGGCATCGCCTAAAGAACTTGTGGAAGAGCGAATCAACTCTATTCCAGAGTATGTAGCAGCATTTAAAAAAGCGTATGGAGAAAATGTTAAAATTGATTTTACTACTATCACAGCTACCATTGGACTTTTCGAAAGAACACTCATTACACCATCAAGATTTGATGATTTTCTTCATGGTAAAGAAGATGCACTAAGTATTTCTGAAAAAGAAGGACTCAAACTTTTTATAGACAAAGGTTGTGTAGGTTGCCATAGTGGTATAGCCCTTGGCGGGACTATGCAACCCTTTGAAGTGGCTTCCAAATATAAGTTTGCAAACATTGGAGACTTCAAAGGTGACAAAAACCATATGGTCAAAACACCTACCTTAAGAAACATTACAGAAACCGCACCTTATTTCCACAATGGTGCCATATGGAACTTGGCTGATGCCGTTAAAGAGATGGGAAGTGTTCAGCTAGGTATTAAAATTTCCGATGAAGAAGCAGCAAAGATAGTGACATTCTTTCATGCTCTTGAAGGTAGAAAACCAACTATTATCTACCCACAACTTCCTAAATGTACAGACAAAACACCTAAACCTATCGTAAACTAATCATTTTTACCTCTCTTTTGAGAGGTAGATTATTTGTCATATATCAAGCCATTTTTTTGCATTTTTTGTTATTATTGGAAAAAAGGCACACATTATGCACATGAATTTCTCTGAAGACTCTCAACATAGTTACTTTTTTTCACAACCCCATCAACCCTTTTTTATTTTAGCTTTTACCAATGCTCTGGCTATTATGTTCATCTTTATGCTCTCATATAAAGGCATACTCCATATGAATATTTCTGCCATAGACTACCATGCCTACGGATTTATTTATCTACTCTTTACCCCTGCATTTTTTGGGTTTTTATTGACGACTTTTCCTCGCTTTGCATCTACCCCGCCCATAGAAAAAAAACAATACATGAGAGTCTTTGATTTTTACTATATAGGTTCGGCACTTGTCATACTTGGAAGTATCGCCACGCCTCTATTTACCGCTTTTGGCATGCTCATTGTCTTTCTCGGGCATCTCAAAGGTACATTGATACTCAAAAATATCTACACAAGCACACAGATGGAAGACAAACATGATATTTTTTGGATACTTTTAGCTATGAGCGTAGGTGTGGGTGCACATGCACTACTCATCATAGGTTCACTCTTACACATAGGCATGACAGGCTTTGCCACAGAGATAGCCATCTATCTCTACTTGTTTATGGTAGCTTTTTCTGTAGCGCAACGTATGGTTCCTTTTTTCTCACACTGTATGGTAGAGAAAAATCACAATCTTCTCAAAATACTCTTTGTCTTACTCACACTACACATACTCATAGAAGGCTTTGTCACCAATGGCTCTTTTCTCATTGACCTACTCATCGGTGCTTTACTTAGCAAAGAACTCTTACGTTGGAAACTGCCTTTTCCTAACCCAAACCCTCTACTTTGGATACTCCATATTGCCCTTTACTGGACAGGCTTAGCATTTATCCTTGGAGGGATTACCAACTTTATCACACTGCTTAGTAACATCAACTTTTTGGCTTTAGATATACATGTTTTGGTACTTGGTTTTGTCTTTACCATACTCATAGGGTTTGGTACACGTGTGACACTGGGTCACTCTGGCAATAGGATGCAAGCAGACAGATACACTACCTTCTTGTTTTACTGGACACAAGTGGTGGTTCTGACACGGATACTTACGTCAATCATCGCTGCATTTGGCTGGAACTTTATGGTTCTTTTTGATATCACTGCTAGCGCATGGCTTGTGATGTTTGTCGCTTGGGCTGTACATTTCTTTGCTGTATTAATATACGGTAAAAAATTCGTTAACTAATTTTGATATAATGCAGACATGAAAAAAATATTATTAACACTCACCCTACTTACAAACCTTAGCTTTTCTGCG
>CAZQOC010000141.1:0-4462 GCA_964594745.1 uncultured Sulfurovum sp. | reverse complement strand
TTTCTAACAAGTCCTAGCACCGAACAGAATATTCTGTCGGTGAAGTCAACCGTTAATACAATTCAAAATTATCAATAAAATTTTATTTCATATAGAAGAAATACAAATACACAAAGTAGATAGCAGAGGTGATATTTATAAGTAATACATATAGACTAACATACTAGCGCAAATAAACATCTACGTTTAGATGCAAAACCAAAGTCTCCACAACCAAGAGCAATTTGGCTATAATACACCTAATATAACCAAGGATAACACCATCAAAGCATTTGAAAAATTTAATTTACATCCACAGATACTTAAAGCTGTGGCACATGAGAAGTATGAGAACGCAACAGCCATACAGAACAAGGTCATCCCTGCTGCTATGAAAGGCATGGACATCTTGGGTGCGTCTAAGTCTGGTACAGGAAAAACTGCGGCGTATGTACTGCCACTGCTTAACAAACTGCAAAAGCTTGTGAAAAAAGATGAAAAAGTGGTGCGTGCACTTATCATCGTGCCTACTATTGAGCTGGCAGACCAGGTTTCTCGTACCATTGTCTCTTTTACAAGGTATCTCGACATACAGACTGTCAAGATACAAGGTGGCTCTAAAAAAACAGACCAACTACACCAGCTCAAACAGGGTGTGGACATCGTCGTGGCAACACCGGGGCGTCTGCAAGACTTCATTCATGATAAAAAGATAAACCTTGAATATGTCAATACTGTCATACTCGATGAAGCAGATACCATGCTTGAACTGGGATTCCTAGGCGAGATAAAGTCTATACTTAAAAATTGTACCCAGCCTAAGCAGATGATGTGTTTTTCTGCGACTATCTCTCAAAACATTAAAAAACTTGCCAAAGAGTTTTTACGTGACCCTGCCATCGTAGAAGTCAGTAACAGACGTGATGTGGTGAACTTCATTAAACACAGAGCCTACAAGGTGGACAAAAAACGTAAAGCAGAACTTGCAACCAAACTTGTTAAAGATATGGGTATCGAGCAAGTGCTTATCTTCGTGAATAAAAAAGAGACCGCCAACAAACTCTTTGAGTATTTTAAAACTAAAGAGATTTGGACGACCCTCATCCATGGAGACATCAACCGTGGTGGAAGAGCACGTGCACTCACACTTTTCAAATCTGGAAAGTCTCAAGTACTGATAGCCACAGACATCGCAGCACGTGGGATAGACATACCGCAGTTACCTTTGGTCATCAACTATGACTTACCCGAAGAGACAGACAGCTTTACGCACAGAGTAGGACGTACAGGACGAGCTAACCATAAAGGGCAGGTCATCACCCTACTGACTATCAATGACTACAATGCTTTCACCACCATAGAAAAACACCTCAAACTCAATGTCAAACGTGAGATCATGGAAGGGTTTGAGATTACCGATAAACAGCCTCGTCAGGCGCGACCACGTAAAAAGTCACTCTCTGAGAAAAAAGGGAAGATAGATTATGACAAACGACGCAAATATACCTACGCAGCACAGAAAAAAAAGAGAGAAGAAAAAAAAGGTCTAAAGAAGAAGTAATAGCATATGTCAAGTACTTTTAGGCTTGACATATGAATGACTATTTAGATGTTGCAAAAAACTTCCATACCATACCTGCTAAAACAGCACCTACTATAGGTGCGACCCAAAATACCCATAATTGACCCAATGCTGCTGTATCTGCAAACAGTGCTGCTGCTGTACTTCTGGCAGGATTCACAGAGGTATTTGACACAGGGATAGAGATAAGGTGAATCAATGTTAACCCTAAACCTATAGCAATAGGAGCAAACCCTGCTGGTGCTTTTTCATCCGTAGTACCCAAAATAATAAACAAAAACATAAATGTCATGACCACTTCAGCTATGACAACAGACGTAAGGTTATATTTTCCGGGGGAAAGTTCACCAAAACCATTACTTGCAAAAGCGCCTGCCTCAAACCCTGCTTGACCCGATGCTATCATATAAAGTACAAATGCACCTACTGAACCACCTATAACCTGAGCTGCAATGTAAGGTAGTAACTCTTTAGTTTCAAACTTTCCTGCGGACCAAAGCCCAAAAGAAACTGCAGGGTTAAAATGCCCTCCAGATATATGTCCAACTGCATATACCATTGTAAGTACCGTTAAACCAAAAGCAAAAGACACTCCTATAAAACCTATACCTAATTCTGGAAAACCTACTGCTAAAACTGCTGCACCACATCCTCCAAGTACCAACCAAAATGTACCGAAAAATTCAGCACCTAATTTTTTCCCTAATGCCATTTTTTATCCTTTACTTAAATTTATAACAAAAATTGTACAAACTTTGCAATAAGTCTTTTAGTATATAATAGCTCTATGATAAATGAAATTAAAAATAATAATTTTAGCTTAGTTCTCTCTGGGGGTGGTGCCTTGGGTATTGCCCACTTGGGGGTATTGCATGATTTAGAACAACACAACCTTATGCCTGCAGAGATAGTTGGCACAAGTATGGGGGGAATCATAGGTGCATGTGTGGCTGTAGGCATGAGTGAAGCTGAGATTTATAAAGAGATTGAAGCTTTTTCTTCTGTGAGTAAATGGATAAAATTTTCCTTCTCTGGTAATGCTATCGTAGACAATGTTAAAATAGAGGCTATCTTTAACAGGATTTTTGCCAACAAAAAGATGAAAGATACCAACATCCCACTCAAACTCATCGCCACGAACCTGTATAATGGGCATAAACGTGTCTTTACCAATCAAGATGATGTCTACATAAAAGACGCCGTTTTAGCCACCATGGCGATACCAGGTGTCTTCGATGAGCATATCATCGAAGGAAAGACCTATGGTGATGGTTTTTTATGTGAAAATCTAGGGGTCAAAGAAGCGATCCATGATGATGTTTTGGCTGTGGATGTATTAGGTGAAAATGCTTTTGAAAAAGCCCTGCCTGATAACTTTTTTAAAACCGCCAATGTTCTGGAGATGTTTGAAAAGTCTATGCGTCTGCTCATCTATAATCAAAGCCAAACGCATATCAAAAATAGCAAAAACAATATCTATCTCATAGAACCTGTCACAAGAGAATACACCACATTTTCCTTTCATAAACATGCACAAATTCGGGCACTTGGAATTGGACTACTAAACAAATACAAATAGGATAATTAGATGATAGAAAATGGATTTACCTACCTGGCAGTACTCATGATGATAGCCGCAGTCATCGTCTATACCGAGAAGAGGAGTCAACATAAGCTCTTTGAGTACCTGCCAGCTATCGTCATCATCTACTTTATCGTGATGCTCGCCTCCACCTTTGGATTCTGGCATAAAACAGAGTCTGTGACAGCCACATACAAATCTGTCAAATCCAATCTTTTGCCTGCGATGATCTTTCTTATGCTGTTGCTTGCAGATATGCGTGAGATAGTAAAACTGGGTAAAAAAATGTTGCTGACTTTCTTACTCGCCTCTGCAAGTATAGCCCTAGGGTTTATAGGTATGTTTGCCCTCTTCCACTCTGCTTTTGCTGCAGAGTCTTGGAAACCCTTTGCAGCTCTTTCTGGCTCTTGGATGGGAGGCACTGCCAACATGGTAGCCATACAAGGAGCACTAGCTTTACCAGACTCTGCCATGGGCTATACCCTACTCATAGACTCCATAGACTACGCCATTTGGGTCATGATACTCTTAGCCCTCGTACCCTTTGCCAAACGTTTTAACGCATGGAGCAAAGCAGATACTTCCGCTATAGACGAAGTAGGAGAACGCTTGGCACGCAAAGAAGAGCACAAAAAACCCATACGTTTTGAGTCACTTTTTCTACTCTTAGCATCTTCTCTGCTCGTCTCAGCACTCTCACAGTATGGTGCATCGTTCCTTCCTACGACTGACTTTCTCTCACAGACTACATGGATGGTCATCTTAGCCACTTTAGCAGGCATACTCTTTGCCATGACACCGCTAGCCAAACTCTCAGGTTCATCCGAACTAGCCAACATCATGCTCTACCTTATAGTAGCCCTCATAGCCAGCCGTGCCAACTTCTCAGAACTCACCCAGGCGCCACTGTACATCTTCGCTGGATTTGTCATCATCGCCATACATGTCATCATCATGGTCATCTTCGCCAAACTTTTCAAGCTTGATCTGTTCTCCTTGGGTGTTGCATCACTCGCCAACATAGGTGGTGTCGCTTCCGCCCCCATACTCGCCTCAGCCTACTCCAAAGCCCTCATTCCCATAGGTGTACTTATGGCGATGATGGGGTACATACTAGGTACATTTGGGGGCTTGATGGTGGGGAAGGTTTTGGAGATGATGGTGTAATTTTTTGGACGATTGCTTTATAAAAAATCATCTCATCAATTATTTAGATATACTACCCATATAGCATTTTGATGTCACATAAAAGTCTAGACTAAGCTAGATTAGGAGAGTGAAGTTTTGAGTAAGTTTATACCTATCGTATTTATCATCTG
>CAZQOC010000140.1:0-4586 GCA_964594745.1 uncultured Sulfurovum sp. | reverse complement strand
CGCACCGGGGCCGGGGTGGGTGTGCGTCGTGTGCGACTCCCGTTTCGCATTGGTCGGATTTCCCATCCTGGCATAGAGCGGTTTTGGCACTTCGCCGCTGAAGATCCCCGCCGCCTCGCTCGCATCGGCATAGCCAAACGCCATACATAATTCATTGCCTTTGTATTTACCTTCTTTAACATCTTTAAAGTAACGCTGTACAGTTTTGTTTTGAATCTCAAAGTCGATATGTTTGAGGTAGTTCTTACCAAGATCAGCTGAGGCTTTTGCATATTCATATGAGAGCATTGCAGTGAAGTTTTTTTCTTCTTTTGCTATCAAATGTAGCTTTCCTGCTTGAAAATATCTGTATACTTTTTTGACAAAAACAAAATCAACACCCATATACTGATCAATGATCAGGTTTTCCAAAAAGTTTTTCAGGTCTCTATGCGAACTTACTTTACCTAGAACGATATGCGGTTCAAGTCCGAAAGAGTGCACAAAAGCGCCACTTGGGAAACTACCGTCAAGAAGTTGTAAGAAACGACTGAGTGCTTTAGTGTGAGTGGTGTGCTTTACCATTGGGTCTAAAAAGTCCTTCTGTTTTGTTGACATGTACCAAAGCATTTTCTTCACATAACTTGATAATGTCGTGTAAAGAGATATCATCAAGTACAGTGATCTTATCTTCTTCTATCGATATAGGCTGGTGACGGTTACCTATTTCATACGCTGTCTTTGCAAAAGTAAGATGATCGGTAAATGTGAGTTCATAGATGGTGTCTTCACTTCGTTTGATCCCGATAGCAGTACCATCTTCACAGATCAGCATATCATCTTCATGTAAATGGGTAAATTTCACCTTTACGACAAATTCGACACCTTTTTGGGTGAGGGCTGTCAAGTTTGGCTTTTGCATGTCAAACCAGCTAAACTCCACTGTATCGTTGTAGGGGGTATCTTTTGTAATTTCAACAACTTTTTTGATCATTAAGACTCCTAAAATAGAAAATATCTCTTAGCCATAGGAAGTTCTTCCATATAACTTGACTCAATTAGTTCACCATTGACATGTACATCATAGGTCTCAGGATCAACACGAATATCACCGATAAAGTTGTTGAGCTTCATATCCTTTTTACCGATTTCACGTGTATTTTTTACGCTCAGCAATGTCTTGTCAGAATCGATCGCAGATATGTTGGCTGCAGAAGATACAAATATCGCACTTGTCTTAGATGATGCTTTGCCAAGACTTCCGAACATTTCTCTGTAAACATTAGGTTCAGGAGTAGGGATCGAAGCATTGGAGTCACCCATCATTGCTTTAGCAATAAACCCGCCTTTGATGATGATCTCAGGCTTGACACCAAAGAATGCTCTGTTCCACAGGACCAAGTCAGCCATCTTACCGACTTCCACACTTCCTACATATTCGTCAATTCCACAGGCGATAGCAGGGTTAATGGTATATTTGGCAATATATCTTTTGATACGGTTATTGTCATCTCTGTCGCTATCTGTATCTAGTGAACCTCTTTGCACCTTCATCGAGTGTGCTACCTGCCAGGTCCGTGTGATCACTTCTCCTACACGTCCCATCGCTTGTGAGTCTGAACTGGTCATTGAAATAGCTCCGATATCGTGCAGCACATCTTCTGCTGCAATGGTTTTCCCCCTGATACGACTCTCTGCAAAACTAACATCTTCAGGAATCTTTGGGCTTAAGTGGTGGCAAACCATAAGCATATCAAGATGCTCTTCTATAGTATTTTTAGTATAAGGCAACGTGGGGTTGGTTGAGGATGGCAAAATATTCTCTAATCCCGCTACTTTCATAATGTCCGGGGCATGACCACCTCCAGCACCTTCTGAATGAAAAGTATGTATGGTTCGTCCAGCAAAGGCATCAACCGTATTGTCTACGAATCCTGATTCGTTCAAAGTATCTGTATGAATGGCTACTTGCACATCAAAGTCATCAGCCACTTTTAGACAGGTATCAATCGCTTTGGGTGTTGTCCCCCAGTCTTCATGTAGTTTTAACCCCATAGCGCCAGCTTTTATCTGCTCTGCCAAGGCTTCATAATTACTACTATTTCCTTTTCCCATAAACCCAAAGTTAAGCGGTAAGTCATTTACTGATTCTATCATTTTATTGATATTCCAGGCTCCAGGTGTACAGGTCGTTGCATTTGTACCCGTATTTGGTCCTGTCCCTCCACCTATCATGGTTGTTACACCACTCGCCAGTGCCTCATCTATTTGCCCTGGGGAGATAAAATGAATATGTGCATCTATACCACCAGCAGTAATAATCTTTCCTTCGGCTGAAAGGATTTCTGTGTTGGCACCTATCTCAAGACCTTCAGTGATACCATCACAATTGTTTGGATTACCACTTTTACCAATCGCTTGAATAACCCCATCTTTAATACCTATATCTGCTTTATAAATACCCGTATAATCTATGATAATCGCATTGGTTATCACTAAATCACAAACTTCATTTCCAGCCGTTGGAGACTGACTCATGCCATCTCTTACAGTTTTTCCGCCTCCAAATTTGGACTCTTCTCCATAAATCGTATAATCTTTTTCTATTTTTGCAATGAGTTGGGTATCTGCAAGTCTTAATCTATCTTCAGTGGTTGGTCCATACATTGAAGCATATTTTTGTTTGTCTATTTTCATTTTGAACCTCCTAAAAATTTTTCTAGATTTTTCATTGCATTCACTTTGGTATCAGGATTATCCAAAAAACCTTCTACAAGACCGTTAAATCCACTGATATATCTTTTGCCTTTATAAGGTACCAATGAAACTTCTTTGGAAGACCCTGGTTCAAATCTTACAGATGTCCCACTTGGAATGTTAAGTCTCATGCCATATGCTGATTCTCTATCAAATTTTAGCGCAGCATTGGTTTCAAAAAAGTGGTAGTGTGAACCTACTTGTACTGGTCTATCTCCATTGTTATTTACCTCAATACTTATTGTTTCATAGCCATCATTAAGTTCAATCTCGCCATCTTCAATTAAATACTCACCGGCAATTACAGGATCATTCACCGTTGGTATAGGGTTATGTACGGTCACTAATTTTGTACCATCATCAAAAGTGGCTTCTGTTTGTACCATATCCATCATGGAAGCCACACCATCCATCACATCATCGGCGTTTAAAACTTTTGTAGCACTGACCATAAGCTCTGCTACGCTTTGACCATCTCTGGCACCTTCGAGTATAAAACTACTTATCACAGCAACAGCCTCAGGATAGTTGAGTTTCAATCCTCTTTCTTTTCTTGCTAAAGCTAACTGTGAAGCGGTATAAATCATCAGTTTTTCTTGTTCACGATTTGTTAAAAACATCTAAACTCCTTATTGTTTTCCCAAATTAAACTCTTTTTTATTTAGATATATTCGATATATTTTCCAAATATTTAAAAGTTGTTTTTTCAGATTTGACATAGTACTATCACTTACGACACCAATTAACATTTTTTTATTAGAAGTATAACTAAAACAATGAATTTTAGTTTCCGCCAAAGTGTCTAAAAAATGTTCATTATCATTCGTTTTTACATATATCTTTGAAAATATACGTTTAGTTGAATTACGCCTGGCTATATACGATTTCAATTCATCTCCTTCTACCTGATACTTTTCAAGATATTCCAGAGTATCATTTAGAAAAAAACTATTTTTTACAGACATTAAAGAAAAATCAAAATTTTCATAGCTTCTACCATGACTTAAAATATCACCATAAAAGAAAGTACTCTCTGCATCTGCTTTTATTTTAAGTAGTTGTAAAAACTTTGCATCTTTATATAATATGAGTTCATCATTGATATATTCCAAATTTGAATTATTTAGATTTATATGTATTTTATTTACCCCAAATTCTTTTGTACTTGAATATACTTTTGTAGCGGATTCTGTTGTAAACACAACATCAGAATTTTGAAGTTTAATATCTGTTCTTATTTTATCTTTTGGGAATACCCCTTCACCAATACTTAAGAATTTTAAAAAATTTTGATTTTGTTCATGAAAATAATAATACCTGGTAGGTAAATTGAGTTTATCTAACGAAAATATATTTTCGTTAAAAGATACAGAGATACTCAATCTATCTCCTTAAACTGACATATATTGATTGACAATATCATCATTAAGATCTTCAATTTCTCCTGAGGCTACGACACTACCTCTATCTAGTATAAAAAACTCATCTCCATGTCGTCTTGCAAATGGAAGTTTTTGTTCTACTAAGATTACAGTCATTTTCTCTTCTTTGGTTAGATAATCAATAACCTCACCAATCTGGTGTACAATATTTGGTTGAATACCTTCAGCAGGTTCATCTAATATAAGTAGCTTTGGTTCCAAACATAATGCTCTTGCAATGGCAAGTTGTTGTTGCTGACCACCACTTAAATCTCCACCTTTTCTTTTTAACATCTCTTTCAATACAGGGAAAAGTTCATATATTTTTGGTGGTACTTCTTTTAGTCCATTTCTATTTCCAAGTAATCCAATCTCAAGATTTTCTTTTACACTTAATTGTGAAAATATCTCTCTACCTTGTGGTACATA
>CAZQOC010000139.1:0-4598 GCA_964594745.1 uncultured Sulfurovum sp. | reverse complement strand
AGTGAGTGATAGTTGGCGATAAAAGTAAAAAGTTCATTCTCTTCTTGAAGTTCTACCATAGGCTTCATGGCACCAAAATAGTTACCTATATGTAGTTTTCCTGAAGCTTGGATTCCTGTGAGTACGCGCATAGTTAAATTCCTAAAATATTTTTGTGATTATATCAAGTTGTATTGAGAGGAAGGATTAAAATTCATCCTCTTCATCAAATCTTTGTCCACGTTTACGTGCTACGATATCTAGTGGTACACCCTCAAAGTCAAACTTTTCTCTAAAGAAGTTAGCCAGGTAGCGAATGTATGAGAAGTGTAAAAACTCCGGTCTATTGGTAATGAGTGCTATTTTAGGTGGTTTGGTCTCATACTGGGTGGCAAATTTTATGTTCACTACCGCTCCATGATGTGATGGTACATGGTGACGGCGTATGGCAGCACGTAAGGTATCGTTGAGTTCTGAGGTAGGAATGCGTCTTTTGTAACGTCCATAGATATCTACTATTTGGTCAAGTATTTTGTTGACACGTAGTCCTGTTTTTGCTGAAATGGTAATAAAAGGTGCATAGTGTAGAAACTTTAGTTCATCACGTACATCCTCAACAACTTCTTCATAGGTTCTATCTTCTTTAATGTCCCACTTGTTCAAAACTATGAGACAGGCAAGTTTATGCTCTTCAATAAGTCCTGCCACACGTTCATCAAGTTCTGATATCTGTTGTGTAGAATCGAGTACGAGTAGTACAAGGTTTGCTTTTTTGAGCATCTCGGTAGTACGAGTGAGAGCGTATTTTTCGATGCCCACAATCTTAGAACGTTTACGGATACCTGCGGTGTCGATAAATGTAATCTCATGGTCACGATACTCTATTTTCTCATCAATAGGATCTATGGTGGTTCCAGCTACATTGGAAACTACCGAACGTTCCTCTCCCAAGAGTGCATTGAGAAGTGATGATTTACCCGTATTGACACGCCCGATGATGGCTACACGAATGTCATTGTCTTCATCGTCTTTATATTCAGCATGTATCTGCTCAACAATCTGCGTAAAAGGATCCGCAAAGGCGTCATCTTCTTCAAGTACAAGTCCTTCCTCTTCTTCTACAGGAGCGGGGATATGCTCTTCCATCCATGCATAAAAGTCGTTAAAGTAACGGTTATGACTCACAGACATTGGAAAAGTCGCATCTGCACCAAACTCTAAAAACTCCCAGTAACGCTCTTCTTCTTTGTCGTTGTCTATTTTATTGACCACAAGGGCTAAAGGTTTCTTCATCTCTTGGAGTTTGTAAAAGAGCTCTTTATCTTCTGCATCAGGGATGGTTTTACCATTGACCATATAGATGATGATGTCAGCTTCTTGGGCAGCCTTGAGTGAGAACTCTGCTACTTTGGTAAAGAGTTCAGACGAGTAGTCTATCCCTCCTGTATCGAGTACTTCAAACTCACGGTTTTGTGAGATAGTCACAATACGCTTTTTGATGTCACGTGTGGTTCCAGACATATCTGAAGTGATGGCATCACGCTGTCTAGCCAAACGGTTAAAGAGTGAAGACTTCCCTACATTAGGTCGTCCTACAATGGCTACTTTTTTTAGTGGTTGTTCTTGCATATTAGTGTATCTTTCTGTCTGTCTTTCCTTCTTTTATCAGAAGGAGAGGAAGGTATTTGTTTATTGCCCGAATTATAGCATATTATTTACCGGTTAAATCAATCAACCCATTCATGACACCATCAAGACCACCGTAGACATTTAGTGTACCCACGGTATGGGTAATCTTCTCTAACGCTTCAAGCTCTTTCAGGCGTGCCAATGCAGGGTTGTCATTCATCAATTTTGCCGTGTTGAGCAAAGAGCGTGTGGCTGCTGTCTCTTCACGTCTTTGAATGTTGTTGGCTTCTGCTCTTTTGCTGGCTTCTATGACTTGGTTAAAGATATCTCTCATCTCACCTGGCAAGATGATATCTTTGATGTGCACATCATCTACCTCTACACCTATCGCCAAACAAATAGTATGAAACTTTTCCAATACTTCTGTAGAGAGGCTATGTTGCTTCTTTAGTATCTCATCAATATTCATACTCCCCAAGTGTGCTCTTAAAGCAAATTGTAATTGCTTGTAGAGGTACTCTTTGGGTGCATCTACCGCTGTAAGATAGGTTTTACCATCTGTTACTTTGTAGTGCATGGTAACATTACAGCGCAAAGTGACTTTGTCTGATGTGAGTAACTCTTGACCTGTAATTTCAAGCTCTTTGATGCGTCTGTCCACATCTTTGGTTGTGATGTCCCTTAGCTCTGTATAGAAGTAGTGTTTGCCCGCATCCAGTATCTCTTCAAGTGTTTCATCTACATAGAGGTAAGATGTCTCGTAATCAGAGACGATATGTTTTTTGATACCCTCTATATGAGAGCCAAGCATATCTATGTATTGCATATGCGTTTTAGAGACTTTGTATGCTTCTTTAACATCTACTCTATCTACTGTGATGGCTAACTCTTTAAAGTAAAGCTTTACTTCTCCTAGTGACATGAAGTCTGTAAATTTCCCATTTATGCTCACATAAGCTCTTTCATAATCGCTTAAAGCCACAACTGTAAAATACTTCTCTACTATTTCAGGAAAAAGTCTATAAAGTGTTTGTGCTTTCTCTCCATCTATACCGTTATATTTTGCTGGGTATCTCTCTACCCTATAGTTTTTAAAAAGATGAAACATCTTGTATGTACCAACACCGAGTACATCTACCAATTTTTCATCTTTGTAAACCAGTGCTTTTTCATTTTCGTTTACTGTCATTTTAAACATTTTTTATCCTTTGTTTTGACTACAATACGGAGCAGGGTGGAGTGTTGGCGTCCAGTTATGTTTGTATCTGTCTTGAAAACAGATACAGCAATACCCTTTTGCCAACACTGCAAGACCATTGCCCTGGTAGTTGCAGTCTGTTTTGTTGTTCAAGATAAGCTCTTGATGGCTTGATGTTAAAGTATCCTAAATACTTTGCCTTACCACTTGGCTATATAGATTTCCAGTCTATAGTAGGATTCGAACCTACGAATGGGTGTGTTGCTATACCTTTTAGCTACATGCGTATGCATGGCAGGACTCGAACCTGCAAATGACACAGTTGGCGAAATTCACTCAATTTCAGAGGTGCGTTCTGATACAATGAATACAGGGTACTCTTGCAAGTAGTGAGTCTGTTAACTTCCTTTGCACAATGGTATTATAGAGAGTATATTGGACGTATTATGTCCAATATTAATTTATGGAGGAAAACTTTTGTTTTAGTGTATGCTTTATCATCTTTTTGAGGTTTCGTGGAGAGACTATCTCTATGTTGGGTAGCCACTTGATAATGAGTTCTTCTAGCTCGTGGTAGTTCGTTACTGTGTATTCTACAAGTATGTCTCCATTGTCATAGGTTTTAGTGACTGTTTGGGAGGGTAGGTATTTTTTAAAGATAAAAAAGCGTCTTATTTTTTTATTGACACGTAGCTGTACTACTTTGTTAGACTGTCCAAAGTTCGCCCATGGTGTCTGTATGGTTTTGATGAACTCTGTGATGTCTTTGTGGGCAGTGAAAGTTCTGTTTTTGTAGCTTACCTCTTCTATCATCGCTATGCGCCTAAACTCAAAGTTATGTTTGGAACTGTTTTCCCCTACCATGTAAAAGTTTTCGTTGAGAAAGAGTATTTTGTAGGGTTTGAAGTTGGTATGGCTGACAGACCTTTCACTTTTGTAGCGTATTTGTATCTCTTTGTTAAACTTGATGGCGTGTTCGAGTTTTTTAATGACTTCATGGTTTTGCATGTTCTCAAAGGGGCGAGACTTAAAGTCGTAAACAAGCATAGACTTGTCTATGAGTGCTTGTGTTTTGTCGCTAATGAGGCTCTGCTTTTGTGTGACTCCAAAGAGGTTGACGATGTTAGCTAGTGTCATAAGGTCAGTCGCATGGAGTACCTCATCGAGCAGTACCTTTTTGTACGCCCTGTAGCACTCACCCTCTTTAGACATAAAGTCCCCAAAGAGTTCACGGATGAGTTCAAAGTCACGTCGTATGGTTCGGTCACTCACTCCATACTCCTCTGCCAGTCTTGTGACACAGAGTTGTTTACCCTCGTTGAGGTGTTTGAGCATCTCTATGGTTCGGTGTAGGCTGGATTTTTGGCTCATTTATTATCTCTCTCAAAGAGGCTATCTAGTAAATGTTCATCCGTATCAACGCCCGTAGAATTGCTAAATACTTCTGTTTCTACATTACCATGCTCATCAAACTCTACTTCCCATCGTTCACCAGGAACGGTCACGAGTACCATGATGAACTCATCTCTGTTGTGTTCTAGGGTGTAGTGTATTTTGTGAAGTTCCAGTTTTTGTAAAAAGTGTAGTAGTTTTTTCATGCATCTTCCTCAAATTTCCCAACGGACAAAATACGTCATTAAATTATTGTACCATGTTTTTAACAAAAAATAAGGAGCAAATCATGCAAAGAGATTTTGTACAAGCAGATAAACAACAGCAAACACAAATACTATATAGAAAGAAAAATAGGAATAACAATGAAAATCATATCAAAATTCCAAGACTACTATGA
>CAZQOC010000138.1:0-4602 GCA_964594745.1 uncultured Sulfurovum sp. | reverse complement strand
GAAGAAGTAGATTTTGAGGCGATGCTTGAGGAATCGTTTAAAAAATCAGAATCAAAAAGTGATTTAGTTACAGGTACAATCGTTAAGATTGATGAGAAAGACAATTTAGTAGTTGTAGATATCGGTGGTGGTAGAGATGCAAATCTTGACCTTTCTGAGATTACAGATGAAGAGGGAAATGTTACTTTTGCAGTAAATGATCCAATTGAAGTTGTGACTATGGGTAGAGGACGCATCTCTCATAAAGCAGCACTTTCAAGAGTTGCACTGAATGAATTTATTGCTGAGTATGATGAAGAACAAGAATACATTATTGAAGGTGTTGTAACAAAAAGCAACAAAGGTGGATACGTTGTTGAAGTAGATGGTTTAGAGTTCTTTATGCCTCGTACACTTTCTTATCTTTCATCAAAAATAGACCCAAAAGGTAAAAAAGTAAAAGCTGTTATTGTTAAAGTAGATAAAGAAAAAGGAAGCGTTGTTGTTTCTAGAAAAGAACTTATCGAAAGAGATAAAGCAAAAACGGATGAAATCGTTGGGGCACTTCTTGAAAACAAAGAACCAGTAGTTGGAACAATTAAAAAGATTACATCTTACGGTATGTTTGTAGATGTTGGTGGTATAGATGGTCTTGTTCACTACTCACAAATCTCTCACAAAGGGCCTGTAAACCCTTCTAAATACTTTGCTGAGGGTGATGAAGTTAATGTTATCGCGTTAGAGTATGATAAAAAGAAAAGACACCTTTCTCTTTCTATCAAAGATGCAAATCCTGATCCTTGGGCTGATATTGATGCTATCATCGGTGTAGGTGATACTGTTACTGCTACAGTTTCTAACATCGAACCATATGGTGTATTTGTTGACCTTGGGGAAGATCTTGAAGCATTCCTTCATGTCTCTGAAATCTCTTGGGACAAAAATGTGAAACATCCTAAAGATTACTTGGAGAACAATGCTGAAATCAACGTTGAAGTGATTGAAGTAGATAAAGAAGGTAGAAGACTTAGAGTAAGTCTTAAAAACCTTCTTCCTAAACCAATGGATGCATTTACAGCATCTAACAAAGTAGGAGATGTTGTTACTGGTACAGTCACATCAATCACTGATTTTGGTGCATTTGTTAAAGTGGGTGAGGTAGAAGGTTTACTGCACAACCAAGAAATTTCTTGGGATAAATCTAAAAATGCTAAGTCAGAACTTAAAGTGGGCGATGAAGTAGAAGTGAAAATTATCAAAATTGATAGGGATGCAGGTAAAATTTCACTTTCTAAAAAAGCACTTGAAGCTTCCCCTATTAAAGCTTTTGCACAGACACATAAAAATGGTTCAATTGTTACTGGTACAGTGAAGGATACTAAGGATTTTGGTGTATTTATTTCACTCGAAGACAATGTAGATGCACTTATTAGAACAGAAGATCTTCACCCTCTTAAATTTGAAGAGATTGAAAAAGGTCAAGAAATTACAGGTGTGATTAGTTTTATAGATTCAAACAATGATAGAATCAGAGTTTCTGTAAAAAGACTTGAACGTCAAGAAGAGAGAGAAGCAATGGAACAACTTAATCTTGAACAAGATGACAGCATGACTTTAGGTGATGCTTTTGGTGATAAATTTAAAAAATAATCATTTAACAATGATGCTTCAATGAACCTATCAACAAGATAGGTTCAGCGACTAAGTCGTAACTCTCAAATATCAAAAAACTTAAACTTTACAAAAAGGTTATTTATGTCAAAAAAAACAATAGTTGTTTGTGACCATATTCATCAAGATGGGCTAGATATCTTAGCTAATGACAGTGAAATAGAACTCATAAACGCGGCAGATGAGCCAAAGGACAAACTTATTTCTGAAATTATCCCTTTAGCAGATGTAGCAATTACACGTTCTTCTACAGATGTTGATGATGCATTTTTAGCCTCAGCTAAAAAGATAACAGCGGTTGTTCGTGCTGGTGTGGGTGTTGATAATGTTGACATTCCTGGGTCATCTAAGCAAGGTATTGTTGTGATGAATGTACCGACTGCAAATACTATTGCAGCGGTAGAACTCACTATGACACACATGCTCTCTTGTGTACGTGACTTTCCTTATGCGCACAATAACCTCAAGCTTGATCGTGTATGGAGAAGACAAGACTGGTATGGTACAGAACTGAAAGATAAAAAGCTTGGTATCATCGGTTTTGGTAATATTGGTTCACGTGTAGGTAAAAGAGCAAAAGCATTTGAAATGGACGTGACTGCTTATGACCCATATATTGACGCATCAAAAGCGACAGATTTAGATATCGGGTATACAAAAAACTTTGAAGATATCTTGGCGTGTGACATTATTACGATTCATACACCCAAAAACCCTGAGACTATAGGTATGATAGACAAAGAAGAGATTGCCAAAATGAAAGATGGTGTGATACTCATCAACTGTGCGAGAGGTGGACTATACAACGAAGATGCACTTTTAGAAGGACTTACTAGTGGTAAGATCGCTAAAGCAGGGATTGATGTATTTAACAAGGAACCAGCTACAGCACATCCATTACTTGATTTGAATAATGTAACAGTTACACCTCACCTTGGTGCCAATACCAAAGAATCACAAAAAAACATTGCTATTCAAGCAGCAGAAAACGCAATTGCGGCAGCAAAGGGTATTGCTTATCCAAATGCATTGAATTTACCGATTAAAGAGAACGAACTCCCTGATTTTGTAAGACCATATCTTGAGTTGATTCAAAAAATAGGACATTTGTCATCACAAGTAACAAAGTCAGCAGTCAAGTCTATTAAGGTAATGGCTGCAGGACCTGTGGCTGATCATATAGAATCTATGGGAACTTTTGCAACAGTTGGTGTATTGACTGAGTCTCTTGGAGATCAAGTAAACTATGTGAATGCAGAGTTTGTGGCTCAAGAACGCGGCATTGAAATTACAAAAGAAGTCAAACCAAACAACTCTGGATTTACAAATAAAGTAGGTGTAAAATTAACAACTGCAGAAGGAATCATTTCCATTGCGGGTACAGTATTTGATGATAGTGTACAACGTATTATAGAGATAGATGATTATGTTTTAGATGTTGAACCTAAAGGTACTATGATTTTCTTTAGAAATACTGACACCCCAGGTGTGATTGGTGAGGTTGGTAGAATTATGGCTGAAAACGGATTGAATATTTCTGACTTTAGATTAGGAAGAGATAGCAAAAATCAAGCACTTGCCATAGTAAGAGTAGATGGTACTGTGACTAAAAATATTTTGGATGAACTTTCATCTTTAAAAGCATGTATAAGCGTTGCTCACGCGAGTATATAAATCATTTGTAGGGTCTTCCCCTGCAAAAAAGTTAATCAATAAAATTTATCATAATTAAATATAACATTAAAGATAATTTAATATTATATTATGTAGAATCACATGAAATTAACCCTAAGATAACAAAAAATACTAGCTAATTTTTCTATCTTTGGTTATAATAATTACTAATTATGAGGGGTGTTTATGTATATTAAAAAAATCACTTTTTTATTTGTTATAACTCCATTGTTTCTTTTTGCAGGGCTAAAACACTTAAGCCTGCAAAATGCAATGAAAATGCTTGATAAAAATAACTTAGAGTTAAAAATATCACGTTTTACGGAACAAATGAAAGCGTATGAAGCTAAAGCTGCTAAAGGACAGAATTTTGGTAAACTTGATTTAAGTATTTCTGCAATGCGTTCTAATGATGCAGGAAATGTATTTGGATTTAAGTTGCAAAGTAGAGAAGCAAATTTTGGAGATTTTGGGGCAGAAGAGTTTTTTGCTAACTATCAATTGGCTCAAGGTGGAAATGCCCAAGCTGGCGCAGACTTATTTACTAAACCACCCAGTGATTTAAACTACCCTGAGGCAAGAAATCATTACCAGACAAAATTCTCTTACATGTTACCGCTTTATACGGGAGGGAAGCTTTCCGAGTATGGACGCATCACTTCTGCTATGCATCGAATGAGTCAGTATGATACACAAAAACTACGCAATGAAAAAATCTTTCAAACTAAAAAAGCCTTTTATGATATTTCTCTTGTAAGTCACTATATTTCAAACCTCTCTAAAATTATCAGAAACATTCAAAGATTAGAATCTATTGTACGTTCAATGCAAAAAGAGGGGTATGCACAAAATATCGATTTATTAGAAGTGCAAGCGCGAAAAGCAGAGGCACAGAGTATGTATAATCAGGCGAAACTAAATCGTGACTTGGCTTATCAGTTTCTTTCCTTTTTGTTAGATACAAAAGTTGATTCTATCAAAAAAGTGAATGATATGGCACCTATGCCTCACATAGATAATGATGAAATAGGGAATAATATTGATATTCAAAAAGCATTGCTTGGTTTACAAATTACACAAATGGCATTGAATGTAGAAAAAGCAAATTTTTTACCTACTGTAGGCGCTTTTGCTGAATATGGATCTGCAGATAATACATTTTGGAATGAATTTAGAGATAAAGATTCCTACACCTTTGGTGTTCAATTGAAATGGAATATTTTTAATGGTGGCGTGGATGCAGCGAATCTTGAACGTGCAAAAGTAAATTATATGATG
>CAZQOC010000137.1:0-4610 GCA_964594745.1 uncultured Sulfurovum sp. | reverse complement strand
TGCATTATGGGCTTCACTCTATAGAGGTATAGTTTACAACTATATTGACATTGATACATATAACTTGTTACAACTCAGCATTCTCACCTTTTTTATCATGCTCATACTCTTTTCCCAATCAGCCTTAAAAACCAAAGCACTTTTTCCTTACATACATAAACTTTTAAATATATTTATAGTGCTTATGTCTATCAGTTTTCTTTGGATGTTCATTTCGCTGCATAATGGCTTTTACTTTATGAATATCGTAGTCATCCCTATCCTCCCAATACTTTTATTCCTTGCTATTAAAGCTAGTTATGACGGCTACTTTATCGCCAAGATTTATCTGCTTGCGTTACTCATATATTTTGTAGGTATGTGTATGGTTACATTGTTGGCATTAGGATTATACCCCTATAGTATTGAAGTTCGCAATGCACCTGTAGTAGGTTCCTTTTTTGAGGTGATTCTTTTTTCTCTTCTTCTTGCGTATCGTATTAATCTATTACGGCAAGAAAAACTCATATCTCAGGAAAAACTTTTAACACAGGAACATACTGAAAAATCACGTCTTTTTCATATGGTTGCAGAGAAAACGATGGCGCTCAATAAGGCCAAAGAAAAACTTGAAAAAGAGCTAGAGAAGAAAAAAATATTAGAGCAGTATTTAAAAGAACAAGCCTCTACAGATTCCATGACAGGGCTTATGAACAGAAGAGCATTTTTTGATCATGCAAGTAAAGAATTGGAACGCTCTCAACGATATCATACTGATCTCTCTTGTCTTATTATTGATATTGATTATTTCAAAAAGATAAATGATTGTTATGGACATCACGTTGGAGATATTGTGATTAAGTTTGTTGCAGAAGAAATTCTAAAAAACACGCGGAGTGTAGATATCGTTGGACGTATAGGTGGTGAAGAATTTTCCATTATGATGCCAGATACTAACAATGAAGATGCTTATCTTATGGGAGAACGCATTAGGTACAAAATAGAAAAAAAAGAGATAGCCTTTGACAATAAAATAATCTGTGTTACAGTGAGTATAGGGCTTTGTAGTGTTAATGATCATAAAGATACAGATACACTACAAAGTATTTTACAACACTCTGATGATGCTCTGTATCAAGCAAAAGAAAATGGTCGTAACCAAATTATAGAATATAAATAATTATGCTTCTTTTACAATCCCCTTAATAATCCCTACTATACTAGGATCTTCAAGTGTTGATGTATCTTGTGTGATAGCTTCACCCTTTACAATAGAACGCAATATACGTCTCATAATCTTACCAGAACGTGTTTTAGGCACATCTGGTACCACAGCTATGGCATCACAAAGTGCGATAGCGCCAATCTCTTTTTTCAATACACCATTAATCTCTGCTTTTATCTCTTCTGCTGTATGGCTTCCTTCTTCTTTAAGCACAATGTAGGCAAAGATACCTTCACCCTTAATCTCATGAGGTTTACCTACGACGGCTGAGACTGCAATAGTATCTATCTTTTTAATGGCAGATTCTATCTCAGCTGTACCTATACGGTGACCAGAGACGTTAATAACATCATCTGTACGTCCAGTGATGGTAATGTAGCCATCCTCATCCATCATCGCGCCATCACCTGTGAAGTAGACAGCTTTACCATCTTTTTTACAGTCACCAAAGTATGACTTTTTAAAACGCTCTGGGTCTCCCCAGATGGTACGTATCATCGATGGCCATGGTCTTGTGATACACATAAATCCTTTTTCACCTACAGGCGTAGGCGTACCATCTTCTTCGATAATCTCTGCCATAATCCCTGGCAAGGCAAACGTTGCACATGCAGGCTTGATAGGTGTCGCCCCTGGGAGTGGAGATATCATGTGTCCGCCTGTCTCCGTTTGCCAGTAGGTATCAACAATGGCACATTTGGAATTACCTACGACCTCGTAGTACCATTTCCATGCAGGAGGGTCTATTGGCTCACCCACAGTTCCTAGTACACGAAGTTTGGAGAGGTCATATTTCTTTGGCTCATCTTCACCTGTTTTATGCAGTAGACGTATGGCAGTAGGTGCAGTATAAAACTGTGTGATGTTATGGTCTTGTACCATTTTCCAGGCACGTCCAGCATCTGGATAGGTAGGTACTCCCTCGAACATTACAGTTGTTGTACCAGCTGCAAGTGGTCCATACACAATGTAAGTATGCCCCGTAATCCATCCAATATCTGCAGTACACCAATAGACATCATTTGGACGTACATCAAAGACCCACTCCATTGTCATCTGTGCCCAGAGAATGTACCCAGCAGTAGAGTGCTGTACCCCTTTAGGTTTACCTGTAGAACCTGATGTATAAAGCAAAAACAGTGGGTCTTCAGAATCCATAGGCTCAAAAGCACAAACATCAGACTGTGCATCTATCATCTCATTGTACGAGTGGTCACGCCCTTCTACCCATGTAATCTCTTCATTATTTCTTTTTACGACAACTACCGCTTCTACAGAGCTTCCACCTTGAGCGAGTGCATCATCTACCACATTTTTAAGCATATAGGGCTTACCTTTACGGAAGGCTCCATCTGCAGTGATGACTACTTTTGCTTCAGCATCTTCGATACGGTCTCTTAGTGCCTCTGCAGAGAATCCACCAAAGACAATAGAGTGAATAGCTCCAAGCCTAGTACAAGCAAGCATCGCATAGGCTGCTTCAGGGATCATCGGCATATAGAGTACGACTCTGTCACCTTTTTTCACACCAAACTCATTTTTAAGCAAGTTTGCCATTTTATTGACACGTGTGGAGAGTTGTGCGTAAGTAATATGCTCTACATCTCCTCTGTCACCTTCAAATACAATAGCATCCTGATTTGCCTTTGTCTTTAAGTGTCTGTCTATACACTGGTTGGAGACATTGAGTTTTCCATTGGTAAACCACTTGTAAAAAGGTGCATCAGACTCGTCAAGTACCTTATCATACGGTGCTAACCACTCTATCTTTTCATCGGCAAAGCCTTTCCAAAAGCCATCATAGTCTTCTATGGCTTTGTTTTGTAACTCCCAGTATGCTTCCATACTAGGTATTGCTGCATCTTTAGCGAACTCTGGATTTGGGTAATATATTTTACTCATGTGTGTTCCTTATCTGTAAATATCATATTGAGAATATTGTAACGTAAAGTGTCAGAGAAAAGAAGAGAAAAAAGAAAAGTGTGTAAAATTATTTTTAAATAGGAGTTTTTTACTCCTATTTGTTACATTAATGCTCAACAGCACCCTCTGCACCTATACCTGTTTGAGAACGAATGTCTTGTGCTTCAAAAGCTTCTCTGTCTTGTTCTGCACGTGCTGAGTTGTCCGTAATAGAAAAAAACCATATACTCACAAATGCCACAGTGACAGAGAAAAGTGCAGGATATTTGTAAGGGAAGATAGCCTCTGCATTTCCAAAGATATCTACCCAGACAATGGGACCAAGTATCACAAGCAGTATTGCTGTAGCCAAACCTAAACTTCCTCCAAGTACCGCACCTCGTGTGGTAAGTTTAGACCAAAACATCGAAAGGAACAGTACAGGGAAGTTCGCAGATGCTGCGATGGCAAAGGCAAGTCCTACCACAAAAGCGATGTTCTGTTTCTCAAAGGCGATACCTAGACCTATAGCTACGATACCAAGCACAATCGTCGCTATCTTGGAGACTCTCATCTCCTTGGCTTCATCACACACATCCTTTTCTAGCACATTCGCATACAAATCATGCGAGATAGCAGAAGCACCTGCGAGTGTTAGCCCCGATACCACTGCCAAAATGGTAGCAAATGCTACTGCAGAAATGAACCCTAAGAAGTAATCTCCCCCTACAGCATGACTCAGATGAATCGCAGCCATATTTTTACCACCTACGATAGGGTACCCACCTGAGATGGCTTGCTTGGCAATGTCTAAGTATGCAGGGTTTTTAAGTACCATTACTATGGCACCAAAACCGATGATAAAGGTAAGTATATAAAAGTACCCTATAAACCCTGTCGCAAAAAAGACAGATTTTCTTGCCTCTTTTGCATCTGAGACTGTAAAGAAACGCATGAGAATGTGAGGCAGTCCAGCTGTACCAAACATAAGTGCAATACCCAGTGAAATGGCAGAGACAGGGTCAGAGACAAGCCCACCAGGACTCATAATCTTTATTCCCTTGTCATGCACTTCTACTGCTGTAGCAAAAAGCTTTTCAAAGGAAAAGTCAAAGTGATACAGTACAGCCAAAGCCATAAAGGTAGCCCCACTTAGCAGGAGCCCAGCTTTGATGATTTGCACCCATGTAGTTGCCAGCATTCCCCCAAAGGTCACATAGAGTATCATCAACACACCTACCAAGATGACTGCATACTCATAGGGCAGTCCAAAAAGGAGCTCTATGAGTTTTCCTGAACCTACCATCTGCGCTATGAGGTAGAGTATGACTGTTGCTATGGCTCCAAAAGCAGAGAGTACACGTATAGGCTCTTGTTTAAGCCTAAACGACGCCACATCCGCAAAGGTGTATTTACCCAAGTTACGTAAACGCTCTGAGATCAAAAACAAAATAATAGGCCACCCCACTAAAAAGCCGATAGAGTAGATTAGTCCATCATACCC
>CAZQOC010000136.1:1506-4622 GCA_964594745.1 uncultured Sulfurovum sp. | reverse complement strand
CAACTAAAGAAAGCGATTTTTTTACTAACATTTTCTTCCTTTGTATTAATGTGCATGGGCATTTTAGAATGAATCGGTAACAAAATGGATTCATTTTTATTACATATTGGAAACATTACATCAAAAATGTGACATTTCCTACCTATCATCTACAACACTCTATATGTTCACAACATACAGCAAGCTATTTCAATGCATCAACAGTGATCATTTTACCTACTGTTTTGTCTCCCTCTATACCAAAATCATTATCATTGATAAGAAAGAATGAACCGCCTCCCAAATCAGCAACACCTTCTATTTTAGTAGGGAACGCATCACTCTCCGTTTTAAAGCGTAGTGTTTTTGTGATTGGTGTTATGCTATTGGCTGCTAAATCCTCTGTTTCCAAATCACTACTTTTTGCCTCTGATACAGAAGTCTCTTTAGTCAAATCTATCTCATAAAGTTTACTCGATGATATTCTCTCATCTACCAGCAAATGTCCATTGGCAAGTAGAGTCATTTCCGATACTTTTACATCTTTTTGTTTGCGTGTCTTTTTTGTATCTGCTGCAGATTTAAAAGTATCAGGTGCATCAAGTTCATAGAGATAGAGTTTACTTTCATTGGTTTCCAAATTCATCGAGTAGATTCTTGTTCTGTTGGTATCAGTATAGTCTGGATTATCCAGAGGGCTTTGAAGTGCATAATAGAGTGTTTTTCCATCAGCACTCACGGCAATAGACTCTATACCTCTATTTTCATGTCTTTTTCCAATAATAGCTGGCAATACACCACTCACCTTATAGGTTGCGGCACTTAAGTCCCCTTCCAAACCACTCGGCACTAAACGCTCCATGATTTTTCCATCTGCATCTACATGTACCAAACTTGGGGCATACTCCTCACCAATCCAAAATGTACCATCAGAAAGTACTGCCAACGCTTCTGTATCTAAGCCATTAGGGTCATATGTCATCTCATTACCATTAATGTCATAAGCCTTTTCAGTAAAGTTTGAAAGTGGATTAGAGACACCACTAATCGGCTTGCCGTTTTTATCTTTTAGTGGGATAATTTTTTCAACCACTGCTTTGTCTCCAGATAGTTTAAACTTAACAATTGTTGGTGTAAAATCTGGGAAAGGGAAAATTTTTCCTTTTAAGCAGATATCAATACCCACAATATTTACATCATCTTTACACTTAATATTGACACCCCTGTCTGTCAATGTATAAAACGTACTGTTATCATCACCTTTTTTATGTGCCGCTCCACTACCAAGTCCCCAGGTAGCATTCAGTTCAAATCCATTACTAAAGGTTACTTTTCCCAAATCAAATTTCATATCATCCAGAGCGACACTCGCACCTTCATGGAGTCTACCTTCGACTGGACAGGTTGGATGTGTGTCATCCACATAACACTTAATCGGTCTTAATGACTCTGGCAATTTACTAATGCCACCTTCACTTTCTGTATGATTTTTAACATAATCCACAAAACTCATAGCATAGTCCAAGTAGGTATCTACCCCTTTTCTACCCGCTTGCTCTTGCACTTTTTTAAACGTATAGTAACCATCATGTCCAGAAGAGATGTAACTGTTTGTGATAACCGTATACATTTTAGTATCATCTATAGTTGACCAGTTTTTATCTTTATCCATGACTTCCAGGTTACCGATACGATGATTTTTGCTCTGTGAAGCATTGATGTCATAACGCAATGCATAGGCATAAGGGAAAGAACCAGTAGAACCCCCATCATCAATATAGTTAGCAAGTGCATCTTCAAGAACCTGCTTGATCTCACTTCCTTTCATTTTAATCTCGAAGAGTGTATTTTTAAACGGAAGTAACCTATAGGCTGTATCGAGCGTAATCTCTCCTGCACCTATAGGGATACGTGCACCCCCTGCATTTTGGATACAAACATCTGCATTTGGATCTTCTTCCATAAATGAGGCACATACAATAGGGGCAATCTCACTACCGTGTGGTAGTACATGCTGTCCATCATATTTATCATATGGGATACGGCTATGTCCAAGGTCCTCTTTGGCACTACCTACGACCTCTTTCTTTTTTTCATCAATTTCATCTTTAAAAGGCTTTAGCGTTTTTAAAGCATCCGCATCTTCTGTTACCAGCTCCATAGATGCATGCGCAGCAATGATAGTGTCAAGCTTCTCTTTTAAAGTTGTGTTAACATCAGAGAGGTCAGCATACTCTCCCGCTGCATTCTTTGTGACAAATGGCTCTCCGAGTAACAGAGTCTCTTTGCCTTCACATGCCGTCACTTTCCCCTCTTTGTCAAAATCTACATGCACGTCACCCACTACGTAGCTGTACTGCCAAGCTTGTGCGATACATACTTTGTTACCTTTAGCATCAGTAGCCTCTTTTGGATAGTCATTGGTAGCAGACTTTAGCCCCAAATCACCAAAATCACCCATTAAGGTATGCGAATCCCCACCGATAATCACATCAACACCATCAAGTTTTTTGACAATATCCAAATCATTCTCATACCCAATATGAGAGACCAATATGATTTTATTCACGCCTTTATCTTTTAGCTCATCAATATATTTTTGTGCTGTAGCTGCCTCTTCAGTAAACTTAATCTCATCACTCGGACGAGAAGAGACTTTGGTTTTATGTACAATATCGATACCTGCAATACCAACTTTTTCGCCATCTATCTCTTTGATGACATAAGGCTGCCATTTGTTTTCCAGTACATTTCCTGCTTTTGGAACCACATTAGCAGCAATCACATCAACTGAAGGTTTAAATGAATCAAGTAGCTTTGCCAAAAATGCATCACCGTTGTCAAATTCATGATTACCAAGCTCAAATACATCCCAGTCAATCTGATTGAACATAGCTGAAGTGGCATTCCCATCAAAGGCAGTAAAATAGAATGTTCCCTGTATCAAATCTCCCGCGTTGATAGTCAAGACATTTTTCCCATATGTTTTTTGGAGTGCTTTCATTTTTGTAGCAGCACGCGCCATGCCCCCCAACTGCCCTTTGACCTTTACGCCATCTACATAAAAACTGTATGTTTCACTCTCAATATGTGAGTGAATATCGTTCATGTGCAATATGTTAAACGATATGGCTTTT
>CAZQOC010000136.1:0-1406 GCA_964594745.1 uncultured Sulfurovum sp. | reverse complement strand
CTCAATATGTGAGTGAATATCGTTCATGTGCAATATGTTAAACGATATGGCTTTTGAACTCTTTTTATTTTGTTGTAAACCACAACCAGACAGTAAAAAATTTAAGGCTAGTACAGCCACAGTAATACCAAGAGATTTTTTTATCAACATTTTCAATCCTTTTTTTAATGTAGGTCAAAGTATAAGAAGAGGTGATAACAAAAAGGTGTCATTTTGAATACAATTTGGATACAGTAAGTTGTATCTACAGTCTCAGCCCTCATATTGTTATCATTTTGATACCAAAGCAGACTATGATTCTAAAAATTCACAACGAGGAGAAAAAAATGGAAAACATTTTTGTTGTTAACAAGTTTGAAGAGGGATGGGACACAAAAGAGTTAATACAAGACACCTTTATACAAGAAGAATACTGTACACAGGCACTTGAAATTCCTGATGAGAAGATATATGGTACTGAGATGATAGGCAATGGGCTGCTTGAGATTGTCCTCACAGATATCAATGAGCATGAACTCACTGATGATTGGTATATCAATCTTACACGTGTAAGTGCCTAGCATCACTTATTTGATGTTATGGCTCTTTTGTGATATTTAGCCAATTTTTTTTCAAACTCTTTCATGGACACTTGACAGATCAGTCTCTCTTTTTTGTCTATGTTGTATGAAGTTTCCTCTTCAAAAGCTTCTACTTTTATAGCCCTGTAGAGCTCCATGATCTTTGAGTTGGTCAGACCCCCTAAAAAGTTGCGTAGCAACATGAGCTCTTCTGCTCTCTTCTGATTAACGTCCAACCCACTGTTTTCCAAAGCTTCCAAAGCTTTTGTATATGAGGCACTGTCTATCAGGCTTTTTCTAAATGGTTTGAAGATAAAATACTCAGCTACAGTAGTAAAATAGTGATTAAAGGGCTGTTTGATGTTTTTTACTTTTTTTGATCCCCAAATATATTTTGCTGCTATTTTTTGAAAATCTTCGCGAAGTTCTTCTATTTCCTTATGTAGTGGGACAAGCCTTCCCTCTTCATTTAAAACAACATTTCTATTAAATGCCATAGAAAGCGTATTCATTACATTTTGGAAGACTGTCTTGGCATGGCTCTCCCGGTTCAGCAGTCTGACAAGCAGATTTTTGATTTTCATCTTATCTATATGCACATCATCCCGATATTCAAACTGTTCTTTATCTAAAAAAACCAGTTTCGCTATATCTTTAACACGAACATCACTTTTTACTGTCCGTATAATTATCTCTCTAAGTTTTTCTTTGGAGTAAATATTTAATACATCAATAATATCTGTCACGCGATAACGATTTTCATCTGCTAAGTCCATGGCTTGACACAGTATCGTTTTGTTTGTTGTATTGCAAACAGAGATACCTTTTGATGCTAAATACTCCTCT
>CAZQOC010000135.1:1159-4623 GCA_964594745.1 uncultured Sulfurovum sp. | reverse complement strand
GGGTGTCAGAGGAAGCAAAGTAAACATCATCACCATTAAATCCGACAAGCATAGGGGAACCATGTTTGGCAAAGTAAATGGTGTCTGGATCAGCTTCAGTGATGAGTAGCGTAGCGTATGCCCCCTCTAATCTGCTGATAGTCTCTTCAAAAGCAGAAAATACATCTGTGTTTGTCTTATGATTTTTTTCAAAAAGGTGTACGATGGTTTCTGTGTCTGTTTGACTTAAAAAAGTTACGCCATCATTTTGTAGTTCCTCTTTGAGTTCCTGATAGTTTTCGATGATACCATTATGAACGACATAAGAGTAGGCACCAAGGTGTGGATGAGCGTTAAGTTCAGTAGGCTTTCCGTGTGTTGCCCAACGTGTATGCCCGATGCTGATACCAAAACCTTCTGTATGGTAAGACTTAGTTTTTTCTCTCAAGTTTTCAAGTTTACCAATGGCTTTAAATTGGTTGAGTTTATCGCCTTCAATGACTGCTATACCAGCAGAGTCATAACCACGGTACTCAAGTTCTTGCAGTCCATCAAGCAAGATCTCTTTTTTCTCTTTGTTTCCTAAATACCCTACGATTCCACACATATCTATTTTTCCCCTGTAAGTTTTTCTATAATTCTATCAACATTATGACAAAAGTTTCCATTCTTTTCGATGAGAAACATATCTCTGACTCTATTTTTGAGTGTATGCACCTTTGCTGTGACAATATCTATGCTCATCTCATCAAATGTTTCTATAACATAGGCTAAAAGTCCTTTTTGGTCTTTGTTTTTTAGATGCATCAGGGCATACGTTTTGGAGTGTTCACAATCTATAGTAATATCTTTTTTATGAATATCGATGATATGTTCTACAGATTTGTGTTGATGTCTAAATGCATGGTGAATAAACTCTTCTATAAGTGTTATCTCCTCTTTATCGATTTTTTGTGCAAAATCTATTTTAAAATACTTTAGCTCATTAAAAAGTTTACAAATATCCATATTGACAATATCCAAATTGTTCATTTTGGAGAGTAAATAGGCGAGGTTAAAGTTATCAGAACGTATGATTTCAATGGTAAGGTGTGCGTGATTGGAGATATGGTACTGATACTCTGTCGTCTCAAAGGCTTTTTTGGAGATGTCAACGATGCGCTGAGGATGGTAACGTAAAAACAGAAGATTTGATGGTATGTTGAGGATTTTTTTCTGTTCAGACTTTTTAAGTGTCATAAAGTCTATATTCTTTTTTAACGACTGCTCTTTTTTTGCACGTTTTGCGGCTTCATCTAGCATAGTGGTTTTACCAAGCATTTCTTTGGCATGTTTGTAGAGTGTTCTGATGAGTTTTGCAGAAAAAGAGTTATAGATATCTGCCCCCACACCAGACATATCTGCATAGGTCAATACATAGATCATATCGAGCATTTTCTGGTTCGGAAAGTGTGAAGCAAAACTTAAAATCACTTTTTCATTATAGATATCTTCACGTTGTGCGACATTGGACATGAGTGTATGGTAGAGTATGAGTGTTTCTCCCATCTTAATGAGCTTTTCATCCATATGGAGTTTTTGAGCAAAGACTTTAAACAGAGAGGTACCTACAAGGTGGTGATCACGCTTGCGTCCTTTGCCTGCATCGTGCAAAAAAGTAACTATTTTTAGCATGGCCTTTTCATCTTCATTAAAATTTTCAAATAATGAGCGGATAAAATCATCTTCTATATGTTCCAGATGGTACATGCATCGAATAGAATGTATATCTACCGCATATTGATGATAGCCATCAAACTGGGGTAAATCAACCACCTTTTTAATGGGAGGAATGACATATTTTAGAAGTCTGGCATGTGAAAGTGTTCTTAAAATAGAGTAGCTATAGGGTTGATAAAATATCTTTGCGATGATTTGATAGAGTGTGTCATTAGGACGTTCAGATCTCTGTGCAGTAATCAGCTTTTGTAAAAATGTAGGATGTGCATGGAAAGGCTGCTTAGCTTGACTATTAAGTTGTTGGAGTAAACCATTAAATGTATTTGCACTGGGGTAGAGACAATTTTTATGTTTATCTATGCTCACATATTCATGGGTGAGTTTATCTAACCATATGGTGCTGTAAAGACGTATGATTTTAAGCGACTCTGTCACTTTTTTTGCAAATTTAGTATGTCCTTGTGCAGTTTGGGAATAGCCCAGCAATGTTGCAATCTTTGGAATGAGGTCTAAACGTAATTTGTCTTCTTTTTTGTGCGTCGCCAAATGTAATGCAGAACGTACACGAAACAGAAACTCTAAGGCAATACGAAAAGTACGGTACTCTTTTTCATCAACGATATTGGTGGGTAAGTTTTTGATGTTAGAGACATTATATAAGATTTTCCCTATCCAATAAACAAGATTAGCATCCCTAAATCCTCCGACACCTTCTTTGAGGTTTGGCTCCATGGTTAAAGGGTATTTCTGATGTTTGTCTGTTCGTTCTTGTAATTTTTCCTGTATATATATGTCAATATTGTCGTGTCGTATCTGGGCAATAGCATTTTGTGTTTCCATCCAGATAAAGTTTGATCCCTCAATAAAACGAGATTCGATAAGTGCAGTTTTTATGGTAATGTCTGTTTTTGAAACTTCATACAGCTCTTCAACGGTATGTACGCGGTGTCCCAACTTTAGTCCTGTATCCCAAAGAATGTAGAGAATCTTCTCTATCATCTCTTTTTCGTTATAGCCTGGGATGTCTTTATAGACTATCATCAAGTCAATGTCAGAGTAGACGCAAAGCTGTTCACGTCCGTAGGAACCAAGGGCTACAAGTGCTAAAGGTACAGAGTTTTTCATAGGAGCATAGTCACCAAACATTTCACGTAATGCCACTTTGTAAATGATTTTTAAAATACTGTCTATTTTTTTGGTATGTTTAACAAGAAAGTCTTTACCTCCAGAAGTGACAAAGGTTTCCTCTAAAGTGTCAAAATAGGTTTTTATCTCCTGTTTTAAGACCTTGGCTATCTTAAAATCAGGTGCATTTTCATACAAAAGTGTTTCTATCTCTGCTTTTACTTTATTCACTTAGTAACTCCTAATCAATTATTGATATAATACCCAAAATAGCTAAGGGTAGTAGATAACATGGATTTAATACAAAAGGTACGTAACAAAGAGAGATTAACCCAGGAAGAGGGTGAAGCACTTTATGAGTTGGATTTATATACTCTAGGTGAACTCGCCGATGAGATACGTAGAGAAAAGTTTGGTAACAAGTCCTACTTTAATATCAATCGTCATATCAATCCTACCAATGTTTGTGCTGATGTCTGTAAATTCTGTGCCTACTCTGCCACACGTAAAAATCCAAACCAATATACACTTACCCATGAACAAATCTTAGAAATTGCCACAAACTCCATAGCAAAAGGGGCAAAAGAGTTACACATAGTCTCGGCACATAATCCTAAAGACGGGGTAGAGTGGTACATGGG
>CAZQOC010000135.1:0-1059 GCA_964594745.1 uncultured Sulfurovum sp. | reverse complement strand
GAGATACACGAAAAATGGCACAACAAAGGCAAAGAGTCCAATGCTACGATGCTCTTTGGACATGTAGAAACACGTGCTCACCGTATAGACCATATGTTGCGTTTACGTGATTTGCAAGACAGAACAGGGG
The DNA here is from genome assembly GCA_964594745.1 of uncultured Sulfurovum sp. Classification (GTDB taxonomy): domain Bacteria; phylum Campylobacterota; class Campylobacteria; order Campylobacterales; family Sulfurovaceae; genus Sulfurovum. The sequence continues at coordinate 929 of CAZQOC010000135.1, read as the reverse complement.
GATTCAATGCCTTCATTCCACTAGTTTACCAAAAAGAGAACAACTACTTGAAAAACTGTAACTTTCCAAGTGGACAAGAGGTACTTAAAACCTACGCGATTGCACGTATTTTGTTAGATAATATCCCAAACATCAAGGCCTACTGGGCAACAAGCACTATTAATCTAGCTCTCGTAGCACAAGAGTTCGGTGCCAATGACCTGGACGGTACCATAGAAAAAGAGGCTATCCAATCCGCTGCAGGCGCAGCAAGTGCTAATGGTATGGAACTAGATGATTTTATAGCGCTCATTAAAAATTCTGGGTTTATACCTGTAGAACGAGACAGTGTCTATAATGAGTTGAAAGTGTATGCATAAAATCTACTACCCCTACGAAGAGTACAAACAAGACCTGAAAATACTCACCCAAAAAATAGACCAACCCTTTGATGCCATACTTGGCATAGCCAGAGGCGGTCTCTCTATGGCCCAAATGTTGGGCGAATATTATGACTTACGTGAAGTGTATGCCATTAACACGATAGGGTATGATAATACCGAGAAAAAAGAGTCAGTTGAGGTATTTAATGTACCTGATTTGAAAAAAGCCAAAACAGTTCTAATAGTAGATGATATTGTAGATAGTGGCGATACTTTGGTTGAGGTGTTAGCTGTACTAAATGACAAATATCCGCAAGTTACTTTTCTTACAGCCTCACTATTTTACAAATCAACTGCCTGCATAAAACCCACTTGGTACGTGAAAGAACCAAAAGGATGGGTGGAATTTTTTTGGTCTGAGGATTTGAAAGATTAACTTTTGTTTGACAAAAACTTGACATTTATGGATTATACTTTTATTTCTTATTTAATAATACAGGAGTAAGGGATGTTCAAAAAAATACTTTTGATATTGATGTCACCCGCGGTGCTAAAATAGGCAGTATA
>CAZQOC010000134.1:0-4642 GCA_964594745.1 uncultured Sulfurovum sp. | reverse complement strand
AGCGAAAGTTCAAAAAAAGATTGATGCTGCACAAGCTGAACTTGATGGACTAAATGCAGACATCACTGAGAATGAAGCAAAAGTAAAAACATTTGAAGAACAACTTGCACTTTTAAATGAACAACTTTCTTCAAATGCCAAGAAACTTAAAGAGATTTCTACAGAAAAAGAGATGAAAGCACTCTCTTTGGAAGAAGATATAGCTAAAGAGAAAATGACTTTTGCCAACGAAGAGATAGAAAGACTTCAGGGCATTAATGTAACTAAAAAAGAATTGCTTGAAGAAGCAAGTCAAAAGGTAAGCACATTAACAGCTGAGTTTGATGCGGTAAATAAAGAAGTTTTGGCAGAAAAAGTTGAGATAGAAAAAGCTAAATCTGAACTTTTTACACAAAGAGAAAAATTGAGTAGAAACATCGAGCAAAAAGTACTTGCATTTTATGAAAAAATCCGTATTTGGGCAGGAAACACTGCAGTTGTACCTGTAAAGAAACAAGCATGTTACGGATGTTATATGAAGCTTAACGACAAAACGTATGCAGAAGTGATTAAAGCAGACGAAATTGTAAATTGTCCTCACTGTGGACGTATCTTGTACTTAGAACCTGTTACAGCTGAGGCGTAATAGTGACACACTATGGAGAAAGCATTCTTTTTTCTCTATAGTCTGGTAGCTTTTTTACTCTACATTGTAGCACTTCCTTTCCTTTTTCTTTTCTCCTTTAAATCAAAATATAAAGATTCTATTCCTGCTAGATTTTTCTTATGGAAAAACTTACCATTAAGGCCTGATGGTATTTGGTTTCACTCTTGTAGTTTTGGTGAAGCAAAAGCTATCAAGCCATTGGTAGATCATCTACCAAATGATTTACTACGAATGACAACGACAACACAAACAGGATATGATGCTATAAAGTGCTATACTAAAGAGAGTCGTTATTTGCCTTTTGAAGTATTACTTTTTAGATGGTTAAAACCTCAAAAAGTTTTACTAGTGATGGAAGCAGAGTTTTGGTATTTGTTGTTTGCTTTGGCACAAAAAAGAGGTGCAAAAGCACTGCTTATCAATGCACGTATGTCTGACAGGTCTTTTCCTAAATATATGCGTATGAGGTGGTTTTATAGACAGATATTTAAATATATAGATGAAGTGTATGCACAAACAGCGTTAGATAAAGAGCGTTTAGAGTTCTTGGGTGCAAAAAATGTGAGGGTTACGGGGAACATTAAACTCTCAACACTTCCTAAAGTCACTAGGGCATTGGTTAAACCTTCTGGGTTGGTTGTTTGTGCTGCGAGTACCCACGAGGGAGAGGAGGAGATCATTTTAAATGCTTTTTCTGACTTTAAAAAAGAGAATGTAGATGCCAAACTCATAGTGGTTCCACGTCATCCTGAACGCTTTGATAAAGTGGCAACGATGATAGAATCCTTTGCAAAAGATGAAAAACTCTCATGGCATAGATATTCTCAAGATGAGCGTTTAGAAGATGATATTGTGCTTATGGATGTGTTGGGTGAGTTGGTCAATATCTACAGTATCTCAGATATTGTCATACTTGGTGGAGCATTTGAGCCTATAGGTGGGCACAATGCTGCTGAAGCGGCACAGTTTGGATGCAAAATCATTTCAGGGAAACATTACTTTAATCAAGTAGATATTTTTGAAGCAGTAGAAGGCATCGCAGTGGTAGAAGTATCCAATCTTTCTCGTAGGCTTTTACAGCATGGGCTTTTGAAGGAAACTTCTTTGAAGACAAAGAGTGATATAAATCCTATTTTAGAGAGTATCAATGATGTTTTATGAGATAATAGAGGATAGAGTGTGTCTACGCATTAAAGCCCAACCAAATGCCAGTAAATCTGAGTTTGCAGGAGTGTATGGAGAAGATGCGATAAAAATACGCATTAAAGCACCAGCCGTGGAAGGTGCAGCGAACAAGGAGTTGGTCAAGTTTCTCTCTAAAAGTTTTAAAGTTCCTAAAAGTGATATAATTCTAAAAACAGGACAAAGTTCAAAAATAAAGATAATGGAATTTCCTTTAACGCAAAGGTTTCAAGAGTGGATTGTCTTAAATTATAATACTCCTGCATGATGCAAATGGCGAAGCCACCCTGCGGGATGAGTACATCATTTGTCGCATTATAATTTAAGACAAGAAGTCAAAATGACATTAGGTATTACATAATAAATTATGGTAGATACTAAAATGATAGAAGGTAAAAAATGGTTACAGACAAAGCATATAAAGTCCTGGCAAGACAAAAAGATATTTCAAACAAAAAAGCAAAAGAACTCATAGACAGAGGTCTTGTATTTGTTGAAGATAGAAAGGTAAAGATAGCCCGTGCAGACATTCACACAGAAACGATTTTTAGAATAGAATACCCTGAAGATATAGAGATACTCTATCAAGATGATGATATCATCGCTATTAATAAACCAGCACAGGTTGACAGCTATGACATACAAGATGCCATAGACGGTGCAGAGCTATTGCATAGACTTGACCGCGATACATCAGGTGTTTTACTCTTGGGCAAAAATAGAGCGTTTATAGACAGAGCCATCAAAGAGTTTAAAGCGCGCAGAGTAGAAAAGCATTATGTCGCGTGGATAGAGGGTGTGCTGTATGAGAAAGTGGAAATTGATGAGCCTATTTTTACAGTAAGAAAAGGTAAAGCATTTTCGATGATAGACCCTGTACGTGGGAAAAACGCACATACTATCGTGAAGCCTGAAGAGTTACAAGGAAAGAAGTCTAAAGTACATATAGAGATTACAACAGGAAGAACGCATCAGATACGTGTGCACCTATCACATATAGGACACCCCATAGTAGGAGATGAGCAGTACGGAAGCCGCACACAGTCAAAGCGTGTGCTTTTGCACTCATCCAAGATGAAAATTCTTGATTATGAATTTAATGCCAAAGAACCTAAAGATATCGCACGTTATAAATAATATGGGAATAGATGTTTTAGGTGACTAGAAGTTCCCATAAGCCCAAATACGCTAAAATCGCAACAATAAATAGAAGAAATATAAGGTAAAAAATGTTTGATACGTTAACCGACAGTTTTAAAAATGCCATAGGAAAAATACGTTTCCATGATGATGACAAAGCATTAAAAAAAGCAACCGCTGAACTTAAAAAGTCATTGCTTAAATCTGATGTACACCATAAAGTGGTGAAAGATCTTATATCGACTGTTGAGATAGAGACCAAAAAACATGGTGTAGGGAAAGATAACTTTCTTAAAGCATTACAAGACAAACTCACAGACATTTTAACACTTGAAGGTGCCCCTAAAGGGTTTACTTTTGCTTCTAAACCACCAACCGTTGTGTTGATGATAGGTCTGCAAGGGTCAGGTAAAACAACCACTACTGGTAAGCTAGCCTATTTTCTTAAAGAGCAGAAAAAGAAAAAAGTGCTCATCATCGCAGCGGACTTGCAGAGACTTGCAGCGGTTGAACAACTTAGACAAATTGCTTCTAACATAGAGGTAGAACTTGTAGCAGATGAAAATGCGACACCTACACAGATAGTCAAAGAGGGTCTTGAAAAAGCCCAGAAAGAACTCTATGATGTCGTACTTATAGATACTGCTGGACGTTTGGCTATAGACGATGAACTCATGGAAGAGTTGGCTGAAGTCAAAAAAGTAGCCAACCCAGATGAGCTTTTCTATGTCGCAGATGCGATGACTGGACAAGATGCAGTACGTACAGCACAGACTTTTAAAGAGAAGATAGGTATCACTGGGGTGGTTCTTTCCAAATTTGATGGTGATGGTAAAGGTGGGGTGGCACTAGGACTTACACAACAAGTAGGTGTACCATTACGTTTTATAGGTCATGGTGAAAAAATGCCAGACCTAGAGCAGTTTATCTCAGATAGAATTGTCAGCCGTCTTATGGGAGCAGGGGATGTAGAGTCACTTGCAGAAAAAGCAGCTGCAGCGATAGACCCTAAAGAAGCCAAGAAAATGACCCAAAAGATTAAAAAGGGTCAGTTTAACTTTAATGACTTCTTAGCACAAATGGAGCAGATGAAAAAACTAGGCTCTATGAAGTCTATCATGGGGATGATACCAGGTATGGGTAACATGGCAAAACAGATAGGGGATATGGATTTGGAAAATTCAGATGAGATTAAGCAGATAAAAGCTTTAGTCTCCTCTATGACACCCAAAGAGAGAGAAAACCCAGATTTACTGAACAACACACGAAAACGAAGATTGGCAGCTGGTGCCGGGCTTGAAGTTATGCATGTAAACCGCGTACTTAAACAGTTTAAAAATGCCGCAAAAATGGCAAAGAAGATGTCAACCAAGGGTGGTATGAAACAGATGCAAGACATGATGGCACAAATGCAAGGTGGAGGAGGGATGCCAAATATCCCTAGATAAAAGGCGTAACGCATAGCTTAATAAAATTTTTAGTATCTTTATGGTAAAATCGCGTTTCGTTAAGCCCTGATGAGTGTTTTAGTCATTAAAAAGCAGTTGTCAGGACTTGATAGTAGGGTACTTATACCTCAAGTGACCTTATCTATTTTAAAGATATACATTAAAGGACATAACATGACAATGATCAGAATGACAAGAATGGGTAGAAAAAAGAAACCATTTTACA
>CAZQOC010000133.1:0-4654 GCA_964594745.1 uncultured Sulfurovum sp. | reverse complement strand
GTACAGGTGCTGTGAAAGCAGCAGTGATGGTAGAAGAGTTTCTTGTCTTGCAAAATGCAGCACTTTGATGAGATGGAGTAAATACTAGATGTCTAAAAAGTGGCGGTTCCTAGGTTTCTTTTCTCTTGTTTTATTTGGCATGATTGCTCTTGTGGGCATCAACGACCATGTCTCTAAAACGGGAGATATCTACATAAACACCACAAATCTGCCACCTAAAAAAGCAGCATTGCTACTGGGGACTGCCAAGTATGTTGCCAAAGGTAGGATAAACTACTTTTATAAATACCGCTTAGAAACAGCAGTGGCACTTTGGAAGTCTGGGAAGGTCAAAGCCATTGTAGTATCCGGTGACAATGGTACGAAGCACTATGATGAGACAACGACGATGTATAAAGATCTCATCAAGGCAGGTGTTCCAGCAAGGTATATCACTAAAGACTACGCAGGGTTTCGTACCCTTGACTCTGTGGTACGAGCTGAAGCTATATTTGATCTGAAGGACTATATAATCATCTCACAGAAGTTTCATCTTGAACGAGCACTTTTCATAGCACATGCTAAAGGACAAAAGGCCATAGGACTCATGGCAAAGGATTTACCGGGTACTGCCGCAGCATATAGAATGAAAGCTAGAGAGTATCTAGCACGTGCTAAAGCGTTTTTAGATGTATATATACTGGGTACACAGCCAAAATTTTACGGGAAAAAAGAGAAAGTAAACTATAAAAAATGACACAAAACAAATACTTAGAAAAAGTAGAACTATTAAAAAAATGGGCGTATGCCTACTATGTAGAAGACAATCCCATAGCAACAGATGAAGAGTATGACAGGCTGTATCATGAAGTATTGGACTATGAAACAGCGCATCCGGGTGAGGTGGCGGACGACTCTCCTACACGGCGTGTGGGCGGCGTGGTGCGTGATGAGTTTACAAAAGCCAAGCATATCAAACGTATGTGGAGTATGGAAGATGTCTTTAGTATGGAAGAAGTACAGGAATGGCTGGACAGAGTGGAGAAAAATGTAGGCAAGTGTGACTACTTTTGTGAACCCAAATTTGACGGTGCCAGCATGAATCTTCTGTATGAGAACGGAAAACTGGTACGTGCCATTACCCGTGGTGACGGCGTTGTGGGTGAAGAGGTCACAGACAATGTACGCACGATCCGCTCCGTACCACTGAGCATTGCATATGACAAACTCATAGAGATTCGCGGAGAAGTGGTGATTCGCAAAGATGATTTTGAGATCATCAACAAAGAACGGCTTGAAAATGGTGAGGCACCCTTTGCCAACCCTCGCAATGCTGCTGCGGGATCTTTGCGTCAGTTGGACTCTGCTGTTACTGCAAAAAGACGCTTGGTCTTTTATCCGTGGGGTGTGGGTGAGAATTTCCTTACCCAGAAACGACTTTCCGAAAAAATGAATTTTGTCTATGATCAGGGGTTTTTACGTCCTCCTTATACGCAGGAATGCCAAACCCTCGAAGAGATAGAAGCATTCTACCAATTTCTTATTTCAAAGCGTGATGAAATCCCTATGATGATGGATGGTATGGTCATTAAAGTAGACGACATCGCTAAAGAGGAGGAACTTGGCTATACCGTGAAGTTTCCCAAATGGATGTGTGCCTACAAGTTCCCTGCTGTCGAAAAGGTCACCAGGGTCAAAGCGATCACGTTGCAGGTAGGCAGGACGGGTGTCATCACGCCTGTTGCAGAAGTGGAACCCGTAGACATAGAAGGTGCTGTGATCTCGCGTGCGACACTGCACAACTTTGACGAGATAGAACGCAAAGGGTTGATGATAGGCGACTGGGTCATACTGATACGCTCAGGCGATGTCATACCCAAGATAACCAAAGTCCTCGTTGACAGACGAGATGGTACTGAAGTAGCCATACATCGTCCTACAGAGTGTCCCACCTGTCACTCTGAATTGCTGGATGAAGGGGCACTCATCAAATGCCAAAATCTTGACTGTCCTGACAGAGTCGTAAACTCCATCATACACTTCGCAAAAAAAAGCTGCATGAATATTGACGGGCTTGGGAGCAAGATCGTTGAACTGCTGGTCAAAGAGAAGATCATTAAAAATATTCTTGATCTTTATTTTATCAAGGCAGAAGACCTTGCACATCTCGAAGGTTTCAAGCAGAAGCGTATCCATAACCTTCTACAGGCCATTGAGAATACAAAGGGAGCACCCCTCCACCGGCTGATAAACGCCATGGGCATAGAACACATCGGTGAGGTGGCAAGCAAAGCACTAGCATTGGAATTTGGACTGGGTATCGTGGATGTGACCTTTGAACAGGTAGTCGCCATAGACGGCATTGGTGAGGAGATGGCAAATTCACTCTTGGAGTTTATGAGGGTGAATCATGATTTTGTCTTAAAATTGTTTGATGTTGTCCAGCCAACGGTAGAAGAGAAAGTAGAGGCTAAGGATAATCCTTTTAAAGGCAAGACAGTGGTACTGACCGGGTCGATGTCTGAAAGCAGAGGCGTCATTAAAGAAATGCTTGAGAAGCTTGGAGCCAAAGTAAGCGGTTCTGTGTCTAAAAAAACAGATTTTGTCATCTATGGTGAAGATGCCGGGTCTAAGTTGACAAAGGCAGAGAGTTTGGGTGTGGTGACTTTGAGTGAGGATGAGATGAGGGCATTGTTACAGGAAAACATGTCAATTTGAGATATTCTTGGACTTATATAGTATTTCTGTATAATAATATCAATTAAAAAAGGAGGTATAACTTATGAGTGAAGCTGAACTCTTGAATACTATCCAATTTTATAATGGTAATAATACGCAGAAGTATACCAACATAGAACTTTTTGCAGGTGCAGGGGGCATGGCACTTGGTATGGAGCGAGCAGGGTTTGAACATGTTTTGCTCAATGAGATCGATAAGCATGCGGTAAAAACACTCAAGAAGAATCGTCCCCAATGGAATGTCGTGCATGAGGATATCAGTAAAGTCGACTTTACGCCCTACAAAGGTGTAGATTTGTTGACTGGAGGGTATCCCTGTCAGGCATTTTCCTATGCAGGTAAAAAACGTGGACTTGAAGATACAAGAGGCACACTTTTTTATGAATTTGCAAGAGCACTTAAGGAGTGTCAACCTAAGGTTTTTTTAGCTGAGAATGTGAAGGGTCTGCGGAGTCATGACAAAGGCCGTACACTGCAAAGTATGATCAAGATATTTGAATCCATGGGATACAAGGTGTTTGAACCTGAAGTGCTCAAAGGTATACATTACAATGTACCCCAAAAACGTGAAAGACTTATTATCGTAGGGGTTAAAAATGTATATGCCGATAAAATACGTTTTAAATACCCTGAACCATCAAATACCATCTATACACTGAAGGATGCATTGAAAAAAGGAAAGTTGTACAGTTGTGATGTCCCGAAATCTGACGGACAGGTATATTCAGAGAAGAAAAAACAAATTTTGGACCTTGTGCCAGCCGGCGGATATTGGAGAGATTTACCTCTGGGACTTCAGAGAGAATATATGATGAAAAGTTTTTATTTAGGCGGAGGTAAAACTGGAATAGCACGACGTATCAGTTGGGATGAGCCGTGTTTGACATTGACTTGTTCTCCTGCACAAAAACAGACTGAACGCTGTCACCCGGAAGAGACAAGACCGTTTGAGGTCAGAGAATATGCACGTATTCAGACTTTTCCTGATGATTGGAGTTTTGAAGGTTCTATGAATCAGCAATACAAACAAATAGGTAATGCAGTCCCTGTGAATTTAGCGTATGCTTTAGGGGTCTCACTCAAGCAGATTCTTCATAGTATTTACAAGGTTGAAGATGAAAAAATATAATCTTGGATTTATATCCAATGAAGATCTTTTTGCACATGTTAAAGAGACAGTGGGAAAATATAGATTCAAAATTGATTTAAAACGATTCAACAAAAACTTGATCGATCCTATCAAATTAACCTTTGATAGCAAAGTATACGATAAAAGCTTAGAAGAAACCATCGAAAATGAAATTTTGAGACAGATGGATAAATCCAATACGAATCATATAGGATATTTCCATCAAAATATTTTTAAGTATATCAATAGCGAATGGTCTGTTCCTGAAAAGGGCTTTGATCTTGTGAATGGAACGAGGCACATTTATGTTGAAATGAAGAATAAACACAATACCATGAACTCTTCTTCCTCACAAAAGACGTACATGAAAATGCAAAGTACGTTGCTGAGAAGTGCAGAAAATCGTTGTTTTTTAGTAGAAATTATTGCTAAAAAAAGCCAAGATATACCGTGGAGAGTGAGCATAGATGGTGATTCTCATTACCATGAGTATATTAGAAGAATCTCTATTGATAAATTTTATGAACTGGTGACTGGAGATACGCTTGCTTTCAAAAAATTGTGTGTGGCACTGCCTTTGGTGATCGCTGATGTTTTAGCACACACGGCGCAACAAACAATAGAAAATACTGTGATTGATGAATTACAAGATATTTCTCCAAATATACTAAAAAGTATTTATTTACTTTCGTTTGGAGAATATGAGGGCTTTACAGATTTTGAGATTTAGGATTACAGGGCTTTATAGACTATGCTTACTATGAACTCAAAAAGGACATAAATCATGTATGTCACACTTATAACAAC
>CAZQOC010000132.1:0-4666 GCA_964594745.1 uncultured Sulfurovum sp. | reverse complement strand
CTTCCATCAGTGACTCTACAAAGTTAGGAAACTGATTGACTTTGAGAGGAAAAACAGCGTGGAAATCCCCTTTATATTTAAACTCTTTTTTGGCTTTTTCAAATGTTGTAAAAAGTGTAGAAATTTGTTTTTCTATAAGATGTGGAAATCGAAGAAGAAGAGGACCTTTATAGCCTTTTTCACGTATCTCTTGAGTGATTTGAAGTAGGGAGGGCTTAGAGGCGTGGTTTACGTTGATAGTATCTTGGTCTATGATAAAATTATCATCTCCCCAAATGTGCAAACCAAATTGTTTCATATTGCTACCTCTGTCTTATGCCTTAATTATGATAATTATATCAAAACTTAATCTAATCTTACCTATAATAGTTTTATGAAGAGTCAGTTTTTATCTTATGTGACACATCCGCATCATTTTGAACTCCTAGCCACAGGAGATTGGACGCTAAAATCTGTGCGTCAAATAGAAAAAACATTGCGTCAGATACCTTGTGATAAAAAAATTATTTGGGATTTTTCTCATGTGAGTGATTTTGATTCTGCAGGTATACTTCTGTTTAGTGAATATTTTAAGAGATTTCAAAAAGAAACAACGGTAGAAGTCGTTGGAGTTACAAAAAAACAACAAGAGATGTATACACTTCTGCAAAATAATGATGTGGATATGCTTCAGCCAGCCAAAAGAAGTATATTTGAGACTCTAGGTCGAAATACTTTAGAAATTTATAGTGATATAAAAGATTTCACTACTTTTTTAGGACAACTCGTTATTTCAATCTTGCATCTGTTGCTCAAACCTAAAGATATACGGTTTAAAGAGATGGTTTACCACATACAACAATCAGGATTGAATGCTTTAATTATCATAGGACTCACAGCTTTTCTTGTGGGAATGGTCATCGCTTATCAGGGCTCGGTACAACTAGCAAAATTTGGGGCAGATATTTTTATTGTCGATACTGTGGCTATCTCTATCACACGTGAATTGGGACCCATGATTACTGCCATAGTCATAGCAGGACGCAGTGGTTCTGCCTACACCGCAGAGATAGGTTCGATGAAAATTACTGAAGAGATTTCTGCTATGCGTACGATGGGATTTGATCCGTATTATTTTTTGGTCATTCCACGTATTTTTGCTTTGATGATAGCCTTACCTTTGCTTATTTTCTTTTCAGACATTGTGGGCATCTTGGGTGGAATGGTCGCATCTAAGATGCAACTAGGTATCTCTTTTACCCAATTTATCGATAGGCTTTATGAAGTTTTAGAGGTCAAGCACTATATATTGGGGATGATTAAAGGACCTGTTTTTGCATTTATCATCGCAGCGATTGGGTGTTTTAGAGGTTTCCAAGTTTCTAACAATACCGAGAGCATAGGTCTGCATACCACGGCATCTGTAGTCAATGCTATCTTTTTGGTTATTGCCTTTGATGCACTCTTTTCAGTACTCTATACGGAGATGGGACTATGACACCTGTGATAGAAGTCAAAGGTGTTGTGACCAAGTTTGGTGAGAGAACCATACATGATGGTGTAAATTTACACATAGATGCCAATGAAATCTATGGTATTTTAGGAGAAAGTGGATCGGGTAAATCAGTTCTTATGAAAGAGATGATTATGCTCTTGCAACCCAATGAGGGTGAAGTGAGTGTTTTAGGGAAATCACTTCATAATATAAGCTTTAAAGAGGCGCAAAAATTGCGGAGTGAGTGGGGTGTTTTGTTTCAGTTTGGCGCACTGTTTTCTTCTCTTACTATTGCTGAAAATATAGAAGTGCAGCTTAAAGAATATACCAATATTTCTAAAATGATGCGGACAAAACTTGTACGTTCTAAGCTTGCCCTGGTAGGTTTGGAAACGCATGTAGGGGCAATGTATCCTTCCGAACTGAGTGGTGGTATGATAAAACGTGCAGCCCTCGCACGTGCCTTAGCTATGGAGCCTAAACTTCTTTTTTTAGATGAACCAACTTCTGGTTTAGACCCTATTGGAGCACGTAATTTTGATGCACTTATTGTAGAGTTACGTGACTTGCTTGGTATTACTGTGGTGATGATTACACATGACTTAGACAGTATCTTTTCCATTGTGGACAGGATGGCAGTTTTGGCAGACAAGCATGTTGTCGCAGAAGGTACACTAGAAAATGTGTTACAATCTACCCATCCATTTGTGGAAGCATTTTTTAAAAACGAATATACCAAAGAGCGATTTAAGGACAAGGTGAAAGATGTATAGTAAAGTAAATTACACAATAGTAGGTATCTTTGTATTACTGTTTGGTATAGGTCTCTTTTGGTTTGCTTTTTGGCTTGCAAAATATGGTTTGCAAGAAGATTATTCTACTTATAAGATTGAAATGAAGGAGTCTATCGCAGGGCTATCTGAAGATGCAAGTGTCAAACTGCATGGTGTCAATGTAGGACACGTCAGCCAAATACGGATTAACCCAAAGGATGTTCAGGTCATAGATATCTATGTCAAAATAAGACAAGAGATTCCTATAAAAGAAGATATGTTTGCTTCTACAAAAATGCTAGGAGTGACAGGGCTTTTATCCATCGAAATAGATGGTGGGAGTAACACGTCAAAAACTTTACATCCTACAAAAGAGTATATCCCTATGATTAAGTCAAAACCTTCTCTCATTAGTAAAGTTACAGCAAATCTTGGTGGGATGAGTGTGAAGTTGGATCATTTACTTTCTCAAAGTCAGAAATTATTCTCAGATCATAATATTGAAACATTTGGCAACATCTTAACCCATGTAGAAAATGTTTCTAAAAAAGGTGAAGTCGTAGAAGAAAAGGCCATCGTTGCTCTAGATGAAGCCAATAATACTTTGCAGGCATTTAGAACTTCGATGCACAATGTTGATAAAGAATTTAAAGCAGCGGTGACAGATTTTAAGCAAATGCAACGTGACTTTGCAAGCATTAAAAAGGTGAGTGTACCTACCATCAATAAGCTCATGCAAACCAGTAAAGATTTTAGGCGTGTGATGCTGAAAGTAGAAAAAAGTTTAGACAGAGGAGACTATAATCTTAAGAAGATTTTATCACCAGTACTGATTGATGTACAGATACTCTCAAAGCAATTAGGGGATATGTCAAGACAATTAGAACAAAATCCTAGTGGCTTACTTTTTAAGTCCAGAAAATCAAGAAGAGGACCAGGGGAATGAAAATGAAAACCTATATTGCATTGATAATTTTACTGCCAAGTATTGTTGCGTGTACTCAAGCACCAGAACTTAAAGTATATACGCTAGATGTGCCTACTGTACCTATAGCAAAAAATACACAGTATCGCTATACAACGCTTAAAGTCATTTTTCCTCAAAGTATTAGAGAAGAAATGTCAGAAAAAATGAATTTCTCTTACAGCAATGATGAACGAGGCGTTTATCAAAATTCGCAATGGTCAAATACTATGAGTAAACTGCTGGAGGGCACATTGATTGATATGCTGGATAAGAGTAAACTTTTTAAAGCAGTACTTTCAGATACAAGTACATTACAAGAAAATTATAGACTAGAAAGTAATATTTTTGCGTTTGAGCATAAAGTAAGAGGTACCCAATCTCATGCTGTTATTTCCATACAATTTACACTTATAAATGCTAAGACAGGAAAATTAATAAAAAGTAAGAGATTTAATTATAGAGAAAAAACAGAAAGTACAGATGCCAAGGGATATGTGAATGCAACCAATATCGCCATATCAAAATTAGGTAGAGATTTAATTTATTGGATTCAATAAAAAATTGGATATTTATATAAACAAAGATCCAATTTCTTCTATAGATTATTCGACAATCATTCTTGCGTCTAATGGCTGAATAGGTCTGTTATTGTTATGATGCATTGTATCATTATGAAATTTCTTTATCTGTTCTTTTGATACTGTCATAGGTTGTTTAAGTGCAAACCATCGTACTCCCTCTGTACATGGAGGCGTAGTCAGCGAGCCATTGAAACGGTAATAATGTTTATCTTCGGGTAAGAGCGCTTTAGCGATATTTGCAAGTTTTAATACTTTACTCTCTCCCTCTTTTTGTGGCATCTCTTTCCAAACTTTTGCCAATGCTTCATTTTCTGCACCTTCTTCAAACATGACCGCAATCACAGCGATATTTCCATTTTTATCTAAGTGAACAAAGTGTGCTTCCAGTGGGTAAGATTTTCCACTAATGTGGTTTTCACTTGGTGAGTGAAAGTGAAATTGCTTAAGTTCAAAAGTAATGTCATCAACAGTTAGGGTATTCCCTGGTTCCATATTGATTTGAATGGTATGTCCATTGTCTACAATACTTTCTGAACCATGCGTATAGTCTGGAGCTAATGGTGGAAGGTTTGCATGTAGAGAATGGGTAATGTTGATAGGTGATTGGTTAAGCCCAACACCACATTCTCTAAATTTCTCTGACATTGTTCCCCATTTCTCTGGTGTATTATGACCTGTATATCCCCAGTGTTCAGAGTGTGTGTTTGCTTCATTTGCAAAACTATAACTAGTTGAAAGGGCAATGGTAGTAGCAAGACTAAGTAAATATTTAATATTTTTCTTCATGTAGATCCTTATAGTTTTATCTATACAGTAGTATAGTCTATTAGAGATTAAATATAAAATAATTGTTTATATAAAACTTGTTCTT
>CAZQOC010000131.1:0-4671 GCA_964594745.1 uncultured Sulfurovum sp. | reverse complement strand
TGGTTAAATCTCAATCCACTCTCTTTTTCAAGTTCGGGCACACATACTTCTTCCGTGACCCCTGGGTAAACTGTAGATTCATAGATAACAATATCATCTTTTTTAAGCACTTTCCCTACTGCTTGCGAAGATTTAATCAGAGGTGTCAAATCTGGCTCATTATTATTGTCTATAGGCGTAGGGACAGTTATGATAAAGATATTACATGCTTTGGCATCTTCCATATCTGCAGAAAATACCATACCATTTTGTATAGACTCATTTACTTGTGCTTTACTAAGCTCTAAAGTCCTGTCAAAACCTGATTTAAGCTCTTGAATACGCTCTTGATTAATATCAAGTCCAACAACTTTATATTTTTCAGAGAATGCATGTGCCAAAGGTAAGCCCACATATCCCAATCCTATAATCGCTATCTTATTATCCATTTATATTCTTCCAACAAATTATTTGGATAAATTATATCTAACAAAGCCTTACTTTATATTACTTTCACACTTAAATTTTCTTCTACGCCTCATATAGACATAAACCAAAACACCACCTAACACTAAGCCCAATATCCCAATGAATACCTGCACCCATGCACTGATGAGTACAGATTTATGGACGATTTGTTTATGGAAATTATTGTCTATCTTCACTCCTGCCATCTGAGAGATGTGCACCATCGCCGAGACTGCCAAGCTTTTGTGTGGTATCTCTTTATGGCAACTCATACATACACCTCTTCTATCTAGTTTGGCACGGGTTTCATTGTCAAGAGCCTGCGAAAGTTTCCAGTGGTCACCTACAGTTTGTACCTGAGTACCGTTAGCATCTAGCATCACAGAGTAGTCATGTTTAAGGTTTGGTATCGCAGGAATTTGCTCATCTACTTGTTTGACTAAAAGCTTTTTATTTACAGCCATCAAGTCAACGATGGTTGCTTTACTTTGATCAGCAAAATATTTTCCTCCATTTATGCCATAGCCTAGTGCTTTGTCACTGGCATGACAACTTTCACAGGTACGGGAAGCTTTACTCACAGTGTGCGGCTGCACAGGAGACATTACGATGGAGTTCACTCCCTCTTTTGGTACTTTAACCGAACTGTTGTTTTCCACCCTTTTGAGTTTAAAGATATGGTTTTGAAGCAAAGCTTTACCCTCTTTACCTATGACCGTGAGTGTCACTTGGCACCCAGGTATGGTAGGAGAGACACGCCCCTCACCGTTACGGCTGAGTGCAGGGTTTTCCCAGCGTAGATATGAGCGTGTTTCTGTTACTTTCCCATCGACTAGAAACTGTTTAAGTGTTTTACCTTCTCCTGTAACACCATGATTATTATGGTACTTTGATGCAGCCAAATAATCTGGGTTTTGCTTCCCTTTAGAGTAATCTATTTTGACATGACATCCGTAACACTGAGGTGCCCAGGTCGCATGACAGGTATAACACTCCATCTTATCGTTATGCGCTTCTATCTGATCCATAGCAATCATCCCCTCTTTAGAGAGTTTTCCTTCTTCTTTTAAAAGCTTTAAGGGCTTAAGCTCTAACTCTTTCCCTGAAGCCAAATGCATCAAGACTTTATTGCCTTTTTTCACTGCTTTGATGAGAGGATTACCTCTGGCACTCAGCAAAAATCCATCACCTTTATCTTTAGGAACACTTCCTTGTTTTAAGTAGTCTGCTAATGTTGTGGTCGTTCCTCTTGGCTTACCTGTTTTAGGAGTGGTGGCAAATTCATCTCCATACCCCAGTGGGAGTTCCCACGGATATTTCTTCGTCGTACCGTGACAGTCTTGACACTCTATCTCCACTGCTCCTAGGTTTGCACCTCTGGCAAAACCGTCTCCATGCATGTCGTTAGAGGTATGGCAGTCTTGGCAGAGCATCCCTTTAGAGTAATGTATATCCTCCGTCAAATGCAAATAGCGCTTTGTATGCAATTTGGGCTGAGGGTTACCCTGCGCATCAAAGGTCGCTTTGTATTCTGTCTCCATCAGTCCCTGATAGCTCACCCCTATACGTTTACCACGGTTATGGCAGGTCGTACATGTCTCTACAGGCACACCACTATAATGCACACCGTTGATGGAGACTTTTGCTTCACGCGATGCCTGAATACTATGCATAAGCATGTGCCCTGGCTCTGTCTTGGAAATACTTTTATCTTTTCCTTCATAGAGTCCAGCATTAGAGTAAGGGATGTGACAACTCGCACAACCTATGCCCCTAAAGTCACCTCTTCGCTCACGCCCCTTTCCTCCAGTATGACAACGCAAACACTCTTGTCTTAGGTACGTGTACACAGAAAGTGTCGGGTCTTTCTCCACTTCATCTGCTGTAGGTGCAGGTGGCAGTTCTTTGGTTTTATTCAACATCGCTTGAGGCTCTTGCTTTTGCAATTTGGACATATACGCTTTATATGCTTTGGTACCTATGCGTTCATGCAGTGCAGTGGTATTGAAGTCGGTAAAGGTATGTTTGTACCCCTCTTTGGCACCAAACCCCCAGATGGCACCATGGATTTTGCCTTGCTCTGTTGCCATGAGGTTGTTCCATTGTGCCGATACCTGTGTCTTATGACACATTCCACAGGTATTTGCATTGATCCATGGACTCGCAGGGTAAGGGTAAAAGTCTTTAGGTCCCTCATGACTCAAAAAATATTTGAGTGTTCCCGAATGTGCTTGTGTTTTGTTATCTTCCACACTAGGGTTCCCACCATGACAAACTACGCAGTCATTACCCTTGGCTCCAGCTTCTTTTGCTTTTTTGAGTATAGCCTGCATCATGCCACTTTTATGTGCACGAATGGGAGCCAGACCGTCATGACAATGCACACAACCGTTCTCTGCTGC
Source organism: uncultured Sulfurovum sp. (assembly GCA_964594745.1). Taxonomy (GTDB): domain Bacteria; phylum Campylobacterota; class Campylobacteria; order Campylobacterales; family Sulfurovaceae; genus Sulfurovum. The sequence continues at coordinate 1,822 of CAZQOC010000131.1, read as the reverse complement.
CATGGTAGAGATACCAAGGACTAAAAATACCCCTATTGTTATTTTTATATACCTTTTCATGCTTCACAACTCCTACACAACTATACATTACTATAACGAATTATAGTACATATTCATATTAGATTTACACCTTTATGTTATAATTTATCACTTTATTGAATGGAAGACGAATGACTAAAACATTTTTACATCTTATACTACTGATGGCATTGAGTGCTACCTTGCATGCCAAAATGGTAGACGGTATTGCCCTAATTGTTGAGGGAGAAGCAGTAACCACTGCCGAGATACGTGCAGTTCAAACACAAATGGGTGTTTCGAAAGAAGAGGCAATCAACTTACTGATTCAAGACAGGTTACAAAAAACTGCCATGAAAGATATCATTATTCCAGAAGAGAATATTGATAAAAAAATCTCACTCATCGCTGCGCAGAACCATGTCACCATCCCCCAAATGCAAAAAATCTTAAAAGCACAGGGTACCCCATGGGTAACCTACCGAAAAAGCATCAGAGAGGCACTCAAAAAAGAAAAATTTTATCAAGACACTGTGGTAGCATCCACCCCTAAGCCGACTCAAGATGAACTAAAACTGTATTATCGAAACCATAAAGAGTCATTTACTGTGCCTACAAACATCTCACTTGTAGAGTACAGTACACCGAGCAAAGAGAAGATAGAAAAATTTTTACGTACACACAAAACATCGTATGTCAAAGCACGCAGTTTAAAAAAGTCTATTAAAGACTTGGAGCCAGGCTTGTTAAATATGTTGTTACAAACACAAAATGGTAGCTACACCAAAGCCATCAATGCAGGAGACAGATATATCGTCTATAAAGTTAAATCCAAATATGGAACAACCTCTTTGCCTTTTGAAGCAGCAAAGGGTGCCGTTGAGGCAAAATGGAGACAAGACCAACAGGGCAAGGCACTTAAAGACTATTTCGAAAAACTCCGCACAAGTGCTGATGTGCAAGTGCTAAGATAAATTTAAAATAACAAAGTAGGATAGAAAAATGGGACTAAAATCCGATGCATGGATACGCGAAAAATCAACCAAAGAAGAGATGATTACACCTTTTTGTGAAGGCTTAGTAGGAGAAGGGGTTGTCTCTTATGGTCTTAGCTCTTACGGCTATGACATTAGAGTCTCAAATGAGTTTAAAATCTTTACCAATATCAACGCAGAAGTTGTTGACCCCAAAGACTTTAACCAAAATAATGTCGTAGATTTCAAAGGTGACGTATGTATCGTACCGCCTAACTCCTTTGCGCTTGCTCGTACCGTAGAGTATTTTAAAATGCCTAAAGACACCTTGGCTATCTGTCTAGGTAAAAGTACCTATGCACGTTGTGGTATCATCGTCAATGTCACACCGTTTGAACCGGGCTTTGAAGGACATATCACCATAGAGATCTCGAACACCACACCACTCCCCGCCAAGATTTACGCCAACGAAGGCATCGCACAAGTCCTTTTCCTAGAAGGCGATGAACAGTGTGAAACGACGTATGCAGACAGAAGTGGAAAATACCAAAGTCAAACAGGTATTACACTTCCTCGGATTTTAAAGAAGAGTTAGTATAATAGCTAAACCAAAACATCAAAGGAGAAAGAATGGGTTTTTTTAATTTTTTAAGCAATGCAGGCAAAAAAGTATTGGGTCAAGGTGATGATGCAGCAGCCATCAAAGCAGAGATAGAAAACAGTTTTGCAGAACTTCCAGTACAAGGTCTCGCAGTAGAAGTAGAAGGTGAAACCGTAAGTCTTGGTGGCGTGGCAACAGATGTCGCTACAAAGGAAAAAGCCATCCTCAT